>NZ_JAMYSE010000008.1:0-163661 GCF_040321795.1 Mesorhizobium sp. M0244
GCGCCGACCGCGAAGAGAAGCGAGTGACCCGCGGGGCGACATGGTCCGGAAAAAAGACAGGAAACGCTTGACCTCACCGACCCCAATCAGAGAAGCCTGCTAATGCCTTTTTTCCGTGACCAAATTCTCAACAGCCGCTAGTGTGAATTTTGCCGACAGGTAACTTCCGTAAAAATGCAATTCATCGTCTTTTGCTACGTTAGCCATATCAACAACGGTTTTCGCACAAAACGAATGGACATCTCTACCCGACATTTCGACCGCTCGGTACAGCCCGAACGTTTCCATATCGATCGCAGCGACTTTCCTGTGTTGATCGGAAACACTGCGGAGCCGCTTTTCGCTAGCGATCACTGCCGAACCCGAAGCAAATGGTGCAATACGAGGCTGCGTGATAGTTCGGGGACGTACTGTTCCAGGAAAGCCAGCCTCAAACTGAGTAACAACGTCAGGGCCTTCGATCATTTTTGCTAAAACTGTCCCGGTCCGTCCCGGCATGACTGAATGGTAAGGCTCCGCCTTGAATGCATCATCGTACCACTTGCCGGACTGATACTCCCAGCAGCGCTCGGCCACGAGCAGTTGTCCGAGGACAGAATTACCAGCCACACCGCCGCAAATGCCGCTCATCGCGACAATTCGAGGCGCATACAGCTCCAAGACACGCGCAATCTCCACAGATGCGTTCACAAGTCCCATGCGCTGCAACAATATGACTGTTCCATCGGCGGAACCCAAAGTTAGGTCCCAATGATCGACGCCATACCGAAGCAAGCTTTCGTGCTTGAAACCCGGCAATCTAAGGTAGGCCGTGCGCTCCTCAGAGATAGAAGTGAAGATCACAAAATCATATCGACCGCGATCGCGGGCCTGAGCAAGAAAGACATCCAACGCGGCCGTCCATGTTTCTGTCCGGTTGAAATCGTAAATTATGCATCCGCGAGCCGCGAACGCATCCCGATACTTCTCGGCTTCATCGACAAACGATGTGATTGCTAAGAGTGGGACACGTTTTTTGCCAGCATAGTCCAGCATATGGAGGATCTCCATTCCAGAGCTCGTTGCGCCGCCCTTCGGAATGGTAGGCATAAGCAAATCTATAACACACAGATCGAAATCCTCTTTAGCTATAGAGACGAACTTCGCTATATTATCTATCCGCTTTATTGCGTTTTCCTTCACTCCCTTTGCGATCAACACCTTTGCTATAGAAGCGTATTTATCGTTGTCATCCTCAAATACGACTATTCTCACGTCAATCTCCCAAGCGCCGCATCAAAGCTTTTTTCCCATTCCGGTGTTTTGAATGAATACAATATTGATCCCAATACATTTTGCCCGTAGCGCGCCGTCAAAAGCCGAGGCAAAGCTGATAGCCTTATCTTCTCCCCATTAATGAGAATTTCCGGGTACTGAGTGACGATAATCAAATTCGCTTTCGCGCCACTAGATTTTAATGCGCGTAGAATTTCGATACCCCCCATTGATTGAGCTACACCTCCGGCACTCGCCACCTCACCTTTTGCAAATGTGGGAAGCGCCATATCTAAAACGATGAGGTCGAACGGCCTTTGCATCACTGCCAAGACCGCGTCTCTAACCCCTGTTGCGACTGTCGGTTTGCCAAATCCTGCAACCTCTAGTCTCCGAAGCAAATCGTTAGTTTTGTGCTCTTCATCTTCGACCAAAAGAAGATTGTATAGCTTTCGCATCAGGACGCACTCGCTCCGGCAAGCTCGACCGTCAGGGTAAACTCGATCTCAATTACCTCTTCGTGACTCCTCAATTGGACGCTGCATGTCCCCTCACTATGCTTGGTGATGAACCGCAGTTTTTTAATTCCTGTGTAGCCTTCGCGCACCATAGCCTGAGCAAGATCCTCGGCATCAAGGCTGGCCCTGATACGATCAACGTGCTCTGATCGCTTATCGCCGTCTGAGATTACGGACGCTACGCAGAAGCGCAGTCTTTCAAGATGCGGAACTGGCATTCCTTTTCGTTCCACCGCGATCGATATTGACCGATCTTCGTCTCCGTAGTGAACTCCGTTCCGGATGAGCACCGACAAGCAGTCGTAAACGCGATGGACCGACAAGCCATCGAGTTCTAAATCTTCCGCGTCGCCCGACCATGCCAACGCAGGATGGCCCCCTACCCCCACAGCTTCCATTTGGACTAAGTCACCTAATTGCCTCGGTGTAGCACTGACAAAGCCGCTCTCAGGTTCTCTGAACCAGCTACCTAGCCGCGCAAACCTATCATGGATGGCATCTGTAATTTCGGCCCTGAATTGCCTATGCAGCGCACTGCTGAACCCGTGGAACCGATTATCAATATCGGCGAGTGCCGAATTCAAAACGTCTTCTGTGATGTTCTTCGCGACGGTCTTTAGCTGCGGCTCGATCTGTTGCCAACAAAATCGAACCATCAAATCATAGAAAACATCAATGCTTCCCCCCGCGACCGCAAGCTGTCGTAGGCTTATGAGATTTGCATGCGTCGTCGGATCTTCTAACGTAACTTCTGCGGAGAACCACCCATGCGGGCGTTGCTGCGCCTTGAACTGCAAGCTCTCGCGCCTTAGTTTATCTATCAATGCCCGATAGTCATTTACCCAAAGATCATAAGCGAGCATGAAATGATCATCAGTCATCAAAAGATGGAAATGCACCGCATCTTTGAGAGTTTCTACACCGTCTCTCATCATGCCACTCAACGTATTATGCCTAATTCGCCTCCCTAAATATGACTCTATGCCGAACGTGTTATTAAGACAAAACTCTGCAAACGCAATTCTAGCGAACTCAAATAAAATATAGTCGTACGCCGCCGCGACGGTTATATCTATAACGACGTCCTCGAAAGATATCTTTGCCTTTTCCGATCTGGTTTTATTAAGATCCACGCTGTGTCCAATAATACGCTCGTATTGCTGTGCATATGCGCTCGGATTATCTACAAGCCACCGCTTCATCGCAATACCATCGACGTATATCCGACTGTCATCAAAGTATTTTCTCAATTTTGCCACACCGCGCTGGGCCTCTATTGCATCAGCCTCTACAAAGTATTCCAGCTTCTGCTTCCGTTTTCCTACAGCCCGAAGTAGGTACTGACGAGTTGTATCAGCCTGATCGGGCGACTTTACTATCCAATAAATTTTTTGGAGCGTGGTTCTATCCAGCGTGTGCAGCAAGAAATTGGCTATTTCTGGAGTATCTTCCAACAACCAGTCGATAAACGCCTCTATCGAGCCTGAGAAGCTTGAGAGGACGGTTTGGGCCATCTCGAAACGAAACTTAAAATCTACATCTTCGTCATGCGCTTTCGCTTTGTGTAGTGCCAACGACAAGACCGCTATCACGTGGCGTGATTTCTCATCTGCTGAAGAGTATAGCTTTTCGATCTCAGGTTCGTTCAATAATATGTCTAACGAAGTAGTATTATCAAATATATATCTTATCTCGTAATGATTCAGAGGCTCGTAAGATGACGACGATATGAACCGTAAAAAATCTAAAGTTCTTAGAAACGAACCCTTGTTCTGCGGTTTTCGATAATCCTCGTGCTTCCGGAATCCGAAAAGGCGTTTAGTCAAGTCGCGTTTGGAAGGCGGATCAGGTTCCGAGATTGGGGCAGCGCCAGCTATTGGTAGGAGCCTCGGACCGATGATCCTGTCCGCGTAGTTTCTGAAAGTTGCTGGCTCGTCGAATTCAAGAAACGCCATGGAGCGTCTGTAGTATGCCAGATCAGCGGACCGCGGGGCCACGTCTGACACGAGTTCCTCTGTTTCAAATGGTGTACCGCCAACCTCCTCCATCGTGCCGCTTATTTTCGGATTCAACCATTTTTCCACATATGAACCGATCGTTGGCCACTCACTGCCTAGTCGGCGAACAACTAGCATCCCCAAAACTTCATCCACGAAAGACATCGAGTGACATTTTCGGAGGAATGCCCCTATGTCAGCTTCGCTGATCGGCGTAGGACAGACATTGAAGAGCGGAAGAATCTTTCTGAAATCATCGTCCAAAAACCGAAGCGCAACTCTGATCCTGGAAGTCAACGTGTCGAAATATGGGAAATTCATATCCAAAGCCTCCATAGATATATAATGAGGCGACGGGTATTTGTGGTGATCGAGTACTTTAGAAAATTCCGCGAAAGCTTCCTGCAACTCTGGTTCGTTTGCTGATGTCGCAACGATGTATGCGACTTTTTTCGTCACGAAATTTGAGGAGCCCCAACGTTCAGCGAACAAAGCGAGTGCATTTAGGGCATCGACATCGTCTGAACGCGTTAGTGGAGCGAGAGTCTTCATGGCTCCGAGTACTTCAAGGGTCTCGTAGTGCCAGCTGTTTAATCGACCAGACATGAATGCTATTTCGCGCTGCGAGCTAATTGCTTCTAGATTATGTAGGCGTAATTGTGATCGATAAGTATGTCCTACGTTCGTGAATGGATAAGCTCCCTGTTTTCCCATCAACACATCGGTAGCGCTGGCTAAGGCTTCCGTGGGAACGTTTTTTCGTAGGAGGTTGACATTTGGCAATGAGGCTTGCGCATCGTCGTTACGGGAAATGATGCCTCGCACTACATTGCGAGACGTGACGTCCGCTATGCGCTGAAGCGCTTGGAATACGTGCGCCCCATTCCTGGCCCGCGCTTTCAACATTGGAGGCTTACTGTCAGAGCGTCGCATTAAGGATTCATGACTCCATTGAGCGCACAGAGAATCGTTTTTTTGAACAGGGACCACATTTCGAACAGACAATGCCACTGGTTTTTCCAGCCTGTACTGATTCTTCTGTGTTCCTCGGTATGTCGAATGCAGAACATCCTGTTATCTGCAGCCATCTGCCTGCTCGTGTCCTCGCAGCTTGGTATTTCAAGACAGATGCTCTCGGGAAGGTCTATCGTTATGTTGCTAAGGCAGCCAACGCCGTTAACGCGTGCCTGTCCGCATCCTCGCCCCTCGGTGCGACTTTGTAGATAGAGATCGATACCGCCGCTTCGTCGGCTATTTTTGCCAACGAGGCGTTGGCGGCTTGGCCAGCACGCTTACAGGATCTCCAGTGCAAAGCTTTCTAGTCTCACTGTAGGTCTGCCGTCGGGTGAACCGCGCCGGGCTTTGACACATCACCTAACTGACATCAGCAAGCCAATCAACTTTTGGGCGAAGGCCGTAGTTCGCGGTCACGCAAGTGCAACTGGGATTCGGAAATATGGCCTCTTTAGCGCTTCTTGCGATCGTCCCGTTCAAGCCAATACAGGTCGGACAGTTCGCCGCCAGAACGTCGTACTCGAATCCCAGAAAGCACGCACCAAGTTGCTTACGAAAGTCTGTTTGCTTCTCGACAGCCCTGTATCGCAGAACGCTGAATGTCGCTCTTAGAAGCGTCGTCTCATGGGCGCTGAGTGGGGCGCCCTTTCCCGCTTCCGACAACTCGTTGAAAGCAGCGTAGCTAAGGAATGCGTTGACGCGGATGCCGAGCGCCTTCTTTTCTTCACGGGAGATTTGAACGCCGTTCTTCCGATAGGCTGTGCAGATCGCGCGAGGATGGTCCCCCATCTCGGCTAGCAGTAGTCTGGAGATTGTTTTCGCCGCCTCGGGCTTCAGTAGGCCAAGCCGTGCCACGGCTTCACTGGCGGCTTCATTCTCTATTGTCATGTGGTCAGAATATCCAAGGTTCCACCTAACACAATAAGAAACCGGTCCGTTGGCCGGACAGCTATCATCTCATTCGACAAGCGCTCAGCGTTATGGAGTTTAAGTCGAAACGAAGTCACGCGCTTGGTGATGGTAGGCGCATCAGGGCATACTCTGATGAGGTCAGCGCGCTTTGCGGACCGTATAATTCGGCTTGCCATTTACAAGAAGCTGACGGCGCGTGCGACTGCGCCGGAGATATGATGGCTCCGCCGACCACCCACGGCCACACCGTCTACGACTGATGAGTTGATCGGTATTGCCATGGAGTTTGACCGGCGCGCCGACGAAGCGGACAGCACCGAGTCCTCCTGTTGTCGAAGCTCCCGTGCAGGTGTCGAAAACCTCAGGGGCACGCAATGCAAACCGTCGACCCACCACGCATTTGGGTCACTGCGCACAGAAGCGCCGTTGCATTCTTGCATCACGAGGTTCGTTCAGCGGATCCAGGGCGCAGGAAGCGGCATTGGAAGGCGGGACGGCAGATCCTGTCCCGGATAGTTGTCGAACGGTCCGGGGCAGTTCATCCCGCATCCCGGCGGGATGATCGGATCTTGGCGCGGCCCGATAGTCGGGCCAGTCGGCGGCTCAGGCGGCGGTTTGAGCTTAGAATAGTCGGTCGGTTCCGGCAAAAGATTACCGGGTTCGGCCGACTCAGCTGGTGAAGCCATGGTGAGCAGCATTGCTACATAGATTGCGTTTAAAAGCTTTTGCATATCTTGATCTCCTTGACGTGAATTCTGAGGAGCGCCTCCGGAATGAACTTAGAGGCGCTCCTTTCCGTGCAGGCAGCTTAGCCGCCCGGCATCGGGAAGGTCAGCGAGCCGCCACCGCTACCGCCACCAGCGGTGCCGCCATAGCCCTGAAAGGTGACACCGCCCTGCGTGGTGTAGGAGCCGCTGCCGACGGCGTTGCCATCCGGGAGCGGAACCACGAAAAGGTGGCTCGGCGGAGTGACGGCGGGAGCAACCGGCCTTTCGACGTAGCTATTGTCGTGGGGGGTTGGTAGCTGTGTAGGCGTCCGTGCCGTGGCCGGTGCTCGTGGCAGCCAGTAACAGGAAGAACGACGTCGAGGTAGACTTCAGCATTTTCATCTTCTTGCGATTTCCCTTTAGCAGGGTGACCGCATTGTTGCCTGAAGCCCGGCCGCCGGATATTCCTTTCACTGTCAGTTATGTGTCAGAAATTGTCAGGCGGCCAATGGAGGGACGAGATGGTTACGGACAAAGAAAGGGCCGACCTGAAAGTAAGTATCGCCAAATTCACGGAAAAACATAAAGGGAAAATTGGAGAAATATTAGAACAGCATAACATTATGTATCGCACTTGGCGCAGAGCAGCGGTAGGTGAAAGGGTCTCGGATATAGCTTCTCAGGTGCAGAACTGCCGTTCTAGTCGGGATTTTTGGACTAAACTTCGTCCTGGGTCGCGTCAAAGGCGTCGATGACGCACTTCTCAGCATCTTGATGGTCGCGATTCCGAGTTGTCTTCAACTAGTTATGCTAGTCCGCCCTTGGAATGGAAAAATCCCCCTGTCGTTTTTTGGGCAAGCTTTCGCGGCCATTGTCTGGGGCTGTTCATTTTAGGCTTGGTCGTTTCATTCTATTCCTCACAACCTCACACTAAACACTTCTGGTTGCTCCTGTTCGTCGGTTGTGCCTTGTTGAACATTACATTGTGGGGCGCTCTGGCCCTTATTCCTTCGCCCCGAACCCCTGATCTGTGGGGTCTGGCGTGCTCGTGATCGCGGTTGTTCCGAGTGTCGCGATTTCTGCGATAGCCGGGCTCCTCTTCAACCGGCTGCAAATCGCGCCTACGACATTATAGTCCGCCTAGCTTAGCGGCGTCGCGGACAGGTAAGGGCCGCGAGCCTCCGGTTTCCGTCCACGACAATAAATTCGTCCGGATCGATCTCACTTGCCATAACGTAGAACGCATCTCCCGGATCCAGGCCGTGGTCCTTGATACTCTCCATCATGGTTTTGAAGTGGCGCGGATCGAACTCGATCATGGAGCGCAATGCATCAGGCTGCGTGTCGGCGCTCACAATTCGGGGCTTTTCAAGGTCCAACAGAAGTTGGCTGACGTTTACTTGGATTTTTTCCATGACTTCCCCCTATCGCTCCGCGAGCGAAGTTATGACCAGTGCAACCGGCGGGGGCAAGAGTTTTGACTGGTGCCTTACGGTTCATCAACCAGAAATGATCCGCTGCCCGTGGGCGGTAATATCGATTGCCTAAGGCGTTTCGGCCTGTATGATCGACGCGCGGTCCACATTGGGATCGCATAAGGTCCACAACATCGGAATTTGGTCTCTGCGAGGCACCAGCCTAAGTCACGGTCATCAAAACGATAATGGGACTTTCTCGGCGGTTCGATTTGGTGCCCCTAAGCCGCCTCATGATTCACGACTGCGTTCTGCAGTGCTGCCATGATCTTCTTGCTATCGCCGATCGACAGGCCGATATCGCCGTGGAACAGGCTCTCCCAGCTCTTGTCTATGCGGACCTCCTTCCGGCATGTCACGAATTCGTTCCGGCCCTCGATCGTAACCGTCCATTCCACCGCCATCGCTTTGTCTCAAAACGATGCTGATGGACTGCTCGAGCCTAACAACCCGTGTTTGACCCCAGAGAAGTTACCGGTCTCCTCACGACCGACCGCGCATGACTCGGAGTCAATGTGGATCGCTACTCCTTCATTGCAATGGATTTGCACCATCTACTCCTTGCCGGTCTCCCGGCGCACCTTGTTCCGACCCTTCAGGGGCTCAGCTCGGTCGGCGTGACCGATCACCCCGTCAAAGCATCGACATAGGCGTCGAACGCGGCTTCATTCTGGGCTGTCCAGTCGGGCATGGCGGGGCGCCTCCCTGATCATGAAGCAGCACCCGAACAAATCCGCGACCAGCGCAAATCCCCCGCATCCGCGACTTTCTGACTCAGTAAGACTAGGTGCCCGCCGCCATGTGCGGGCGACGCCGGCATCAACCGGCGGGCAGATGCGCCGAGGGCAACAAGCGCGCCTGACGCAACGCCGCCAGATCAGCCGAGCCGGTGCAGAAGCAGGCGACGGCCAACTGGCGGATGACGATCTCGAAATGCGCGACAACCGCCTCGGTGGATACCGTAGCCGCGCGCAGCACGCCGGCCGCCTGCCCGGCGATGTCCGCGCCCAGGCGGATGGCCTTGGCCACGTCGACGCCGTCGCGGATCCCGCCCGACGCGATCAGCTTCACCGCTGGCAGCGCCCGACGTACCGCCTGCACGCTGGCCGGGGTCGGAATCCCCCAATCGGCGAACGCCATCGCCACTGCGCGGTCGGCGGCTTCGCGGGCGCGCTCGCCCTCCACCGCGGCCCAACTGGTGCCGCCGGCGCCGGCGACATCGATCACCGCCACGCCCGTCTCAACGAGCGCACAGGCCACCGAGGCGGACAGGCCCGACCCCACTTCCTTGGCCACGATCGGCACGCCCACGCTGCGCGCGGCGCGAGCGATCTGCGCCAGGACGCCGCGCCAGTCGCGGTCGCCCTCCGGCTGTACCGCTTCCTGCAGCGGATTGAGATGGACGATGAGTCCATCGGCCTCCAGCGCATCTACCGCCCGGCGCGCCAGGTCCAGGCCGTCGGCCTCGCGCAGTTGCGCGGCGCCGACATTGGCCAGCAAGGGAATGTCTGGGGCCAGGCGGCGCAGCGCGCGCGTCAGCCCCTGGGAGTTGCGGGATTGCAGGCTCACGCGCTGCGAACCGACGCACATGGCGATCCCCAAGGCTTGCGCTGCCTCGCTCAGATGCCGGTTGATGGCCTCGGCGCGTGGCATGCCGCCGGTCATGGAGCTGATCAGCAGCGGCGCGCGCATGGTCTTGCCCAGCAGCGAGGCGCGCAGGTCGATCTGCGTCATGTCCAACTCGGGCAATGCGCAGTGTTCGAAACGGATGTACTCCCAGCCGGCGGCGGCCTTGGCCAGCGCCGTTCGCCGATCCAGCACGATGTCCAGGTGGTCGTCCTTGCGCCGGCTCAGGTTGGTGTCGCTCATGCTGCTCCATCCGTCGCATCGGGCGGCGGCGTTGCGTCGGATCGGACCGACGGCAGCGCGCGCACGCCGCCGCCTGCCGCGCGTTCAGGCCGGCGCACGCTGGCCTCCCCCCGCAGCGTCGCTGCGGTAGCGGCTGGTCGAGGTCTGGTAGTACTGCGCGCGGATGGCCGCCATGGCCTCGATCAACGGTCCCCACGGCGCGGGAAAGCGTTCTTCCGCCATCACCCGGTGCAGCATGCGCGTATGGCCGGCCAGCTCGTCGTTGAGGAACTCCACCACAGGCATAGCCGGATAGCGCTGCAGCAGCAGGGTCGCCGCGTTGTCGACCTCGCCGGCCGACCTATCCTTTTCGCGTCCATGCAGGTCGTTCTGCAGGCGCCCTATCGCGGAGATGAGCCGCAGAACCTGGCGGAACGCCGGACGCGCGCGCAAGGTCGCCATGCCCAGCCCCCACAGCAACGACAGGCAACAGAACACGTTCACGTAGGCGATCGAATCGATGCCGTTGTGCAGGTACTCGGCGTAGGACCAGCGTTCCGCCCCTGCCGCCTGGGCCTGTCCGGCGCGCAGCGCCGCGCAGTAGCACCGAGTATCGTCGAGAAGCTGAGCATAGTCGCGACGATCGTAGGCGAGCGCGGCCAGCGAAGCGCGCAGCACAGCGCAGCCCTCGAATCCGGGGAGCGCGCACGGCACGCCCTGCCCCAGCGCCTGCTCCACCGCGGCGAGCTGCTCCGGCGCGATCAGGCCAAGGTCGTTGCAATCGTCGAGCCAGAACAGCAGCGCCAGTTCGCGATAGAACGCCACGATCAGCGTTTCGTCCTGCGGATCGCGGCCGGTTCGGGCCCTGGTGTCGCGCAGGCTCGGGTGGATGCGCTGCAGGATGTACTGGCCGCCCCTGACCGCTTCCACGGCATGCTCGTCGGCGAACCCGGTCAGGGAACGCCCCCACTCCAGCACCTGCTGCAGCGCGCGTTCGTTCTGGATCATGGCGCCGCTCCTGCTCCCTCGGCCAGGACGCGCCGCCCCCAGCAAAGCGCCAGCCACAACCCGGCGAGCTCGGCGACGCGCACCACCCGGGTGGGGCAATACAGTTCCTTGCCGATCCACAGCGGCGTCCGCGGCAATGCATGCGCCGCATGGCGGGCGAGCATCCACTCCAGCGCACGCGCCACCGCCTGCGCGATGCACCGGCGCCCTGTCGGCTCTTCGCTCCCGTCCAACACGTGCAACGCGAACAGCGCATAGGCAGTTTCCTCGAATGTGGACGCGCGACCGGCGCCCCAGCCGCCGTCGTCGCGCTGCGCCTGCAGCAGCGCCGCCAGCGCGCGCTCGTCGCGCCACTGGGGCTTGCCTTGCGCCAGCGCAGCGACCGCATGCGCGGTGGGATACAGCCACGAAACGTGCCATTTTTCGTTGTCCCATAGACCGTGCGGGTTGCGATTGGCCTCGACGTAGGCGCTGGTGCAGGCCGCGGGCTTTCCCAACATTCGCAACGCATGCAGGGCATGGATGTTGGTCGACACCGAGGCATTGCGCTCGCCGGGGAAGGTGACGAACAGCTCGCCGATTTCGAAATGGTGCAACGCATCGACCGCCGGGTCGCGGCCTGCAAGGCGCAGGACGCACAACGCAACGGCGGTGTCGTCCGCATCGGCCGCGAAGTGCAAGGCCGGGCCCAGACCGCGCACGCTCAGGCGCGCGTCGAGCTGCGCAACGATCACTTGCACCGCCTCGGCGAGCGCGGGGTGCGCGAACAGCCCGGCCAGATGCAGGGTGTACAGCGACCAGCATGGCTCGAACACATTGATCGGCCAGACGTTGGGAACGACACCTTCGATGCCGCTGCGCGTCGCCCGCGATGCCGCCTGCAGATACGCGTCGGCGCGCCCGACCTGCGGCGTGCTCCCCTGTGTCACGGCGTGCGCACGCCACGCGGCGGTGGCCGCCGGACTGATGCCGATGCTGCCGTCGTCATCCGGGCATGCGGTGGTCGGCAACGTCCCCCAGGCTTCCCAGGAGTGCAGCAACGGATGGCCGCTCGGCAACGTCGCCACCGCCCCCAGCTTGATCAGGCACGCTTGCCGCAACGGCAACAGCGCCGGGTGGCGCGGAAACGCCACGCCGCCCAGCAAGGATGCGGCCTCGCCGCACAACTGCGGCAGGATCAGCTCCGCGCCGATCGGCGCATCTTCCGGCACCGCATGCGCGTAGGGATCGGGCTGGCGCTCGAGGAACCGGGTTGCAGCCTGGACAGCGTCGGCAGCGCCGGGAAGAAGATCGGCACGCTGCAATGCCAGCAACGCCGCCCACGTGGGCGCATGGCGGAACAGCGGGAAGTCCGCGCTTCCCCATCCGCCATCGGCCTGTTGCTGCGCGATGAGCCACTCGTATGCGTCCTGCCGACCGGTGACGTTGCCGTGGAACTGCAGAGCTCGCGCCGTGTCGTAGACGGACGGACCGACGCTGCCGCCGTCGCTCATCTCGCTCAGCAGGTGGCGCAATTCGGAAAGGATCTGTTCGGACAGCGCGTTCACGCGGGATGTTCCTTCTGCAGACGGTTGACGAGGACCAGGATCGGGCAATCGCTGCGATCGGCGCCGCGGACTCGGACAAAGAGCAGCATGCACCGCCCGCCGGCCGATCGCAGCAGCACAGGGGCGAGTCCATGCGGACAGGCGCGCTCATGCGTATGGCGCGGACAGATACACGTTGGCCCGCTGCAGCATCTGCGCCAACCGTTCCGCACGCGGCCCCAGCGGGACGATGGCCTCCCCGGCGTCGCGCAACAAATCCAGCGCGAACTGGCGCGCTGCCTGCAGCCCCATGATCGACGCGCAGGTCGGCTTCTGCGCCGCCGCGTCCTTACCGGGGGTCTTGCCCAGCGTCGCGGTATCCGCTGTCGCGTCGAGAATGTCGTCGATCACCTGCAACGCCAGCCCGAAACAGGCGGTGTACCGATCGAGCGCACAGTACAGCGCAGCGTGCGCGGCATCCTCCGCGATGGAGCATAGCGCGCCCATGCGAACGGACGCGCGCACTAGCGCTCCGCTCTTCATCCGGTGCATCGCCACGATCCTGTCCAGCTCGGCGTGCTTTCCGACCAGCGACAGATCCATGGCCTGCCCGCCTGCGGCACCCTCGGCGGACACCGCCTGCGCTAGTTCGCGCACGAGCGCGATACGGTTGTCGCCCGGCGCATCCAGGCTCGCCAGGGTCAGGAAGGCGTGCGCCTGCAGCGCATCGCCGACCAGGATCGCAGTGGCTTCGCCGAACTTGACGTGCACGGTCGGAAGGCCGCGGCGAAGCACGTCGTCGTCCATCGCCGGCAGGTCGTCGTGGACCAGGGTACAGGCGTGCATCATCTCGATGGCGGCGCCGACGTCGTCGAGCATGTGCGCCGGCGTGTCGGCCAGTGCGCCGGCAGCCAGACAGAGCAAGGCGCGGGTGCGCTTCCCGCCATGCAAGGTGGCGTAGCGCATCGCCGCCATCAGCTCGGTCTCACCGTCGTCTTCGGCGCAGAGAAGACGCGCCAGCGCCTGTTCGACCCGCTTTGCGCCGTCCTGCATCCAGATCTCCGGCAGCAGCCTGCCGGATGCGCCGCGCGCCTGCGCGCCCAATCCGCCGAGCGCGGAAACACCAGTTCGGTCGTCGTGTAGCGTGGAACCGGTCTGCATGTTGTTCATGTCCTTGTACCTGACACGGCCACGGCGAGCGCCAAGCCGCAGCGGTGTTGCCGGCGTCGCACCGAGCGCGTGCGCTGAGTGCAGCAATGCCGCGCCTCGCCGGCGCCGCTGCCTCGCCACACGGGGCATGCGATGCCAGCTCATGAGAAGCCTATGCGGATTGCCATGGACGGATGTGCGGTCGGGTAATACCGCCGGCCTTTTTCGACGCCGCTCAGCAACCGCGGCCGCACCCCGGCCTTGTGCATGATCAGCGCCAAGGCGATGCAGAACTGCACCATTTCCAGCCATACCAGGTGGTAGCCGATGCAGACGTGTGGGCCGGTACCGAACTGCAGCATGTCCACCGGCCGGATCGGCTCCGTGCGTTGCAGCCACCGTGCCAGGCGGAACTGATCAGGCGCCTCGTGCAGCAGCGCCGAGGTCGAGAAATGCAGCAGCGGGATGCACAGATGGGTGCCCGCGGGAATGCGCCGTTGGCCGAGTTGCAATTCCTGCAGGGCGCGACGCGGCAGGAGCGTGGTCGCCGGATGCAGGCGCAGCGTCTCCCGGAACAGCGCCTCGGCGACCGGACACTGCGCCAGGTCCGCGTGCCGGGTCGGCACCGCGCCCACGCGTTGCGCCTCCTCGACCAGGGCGTCCCACAGCACAGGCTGCCGCGCCAGCTCGATCACCATCCAGGCCATCGTCGAGGCAGTGGTGTCGTGACCGGCAAGCAGCAGCAAGCGGATATTGGCGACCAGGACGTCATCGGAAAGCGCATCGTCGCTGCGGTCGAAGGCGCTCACCATGTCGTTGATCAACCCGGTGCGCGCGGCATGCGCGCGCGCGTCGCGGACGAACTGGCGCAACTGCGCGTCGATCCAGGCGCGGGCGGCGCGGCCGCGCCGCAAGGGCAGTCCGGGCAGGTCGACCGGGGGCGCGACGATCAACTGCAGCAGTTGCCGGTATTTGCGATGCCATCCCGGCAGGTCCTGCGCGGGGATTCCCATGAGGCTGAAGATGAGCTTGAGCATCAGGTCGCCGGTTTCGCGCAGGATGGTTACCTCGCCGCAGTCGCGCCACGCCTGCACCCGCGCCCAGATGACGGGCGCGAACAGGTCGCCGATGCCGGCCTCGGTCAGCCCCTTGGGCAGGAACGCCGCCTTGATCGCATCGCGCGCCTGCCGGTGCGCGCCGCCGTCCTGGGCAACTAACGTTCCGCCAAGCAATTCGGGCGCGATCTCTTCGATCAGCGCCGAGGACACGTCCTTGTGCCGGAGCAGTGCGAACGCATCCGGATGCACGCAGGTCATCAGGTGTCCGGCAGGGCCGAAATCCAGCCAGAAGTGGCTGCCCAGCGTCCGTTCTGCGCGCTGCAGCAGGCGCGGCAGGTCGCAGACAATGGCGGGAAGATGCCCGACCAGGGGGAAAGCGCCAGGCATGACCGGGATGTCGCATCGCAGCCGGTGCCGACGGTTGAGTGGGTTGAGCAGCATGTCCATCAGCAGCGCGCCGCCGCCGCCGATTCGGTGTCGCCGGCAGGGCGCGCGGCGCAGCTGTTGCCACCGTCGGCGTATGTCGGCACATGCGCCAGCATGCCGCCATCGATGCACACGACCTGGCCTGTGATAAACGCAGCATCGTCGGAGAGAAGGAACGCCACGAGCGCGGCCACGTCCTCGGGGCGGCCGACGCGCTGCAGGAGCTGGTGCCGGCGCAGATGCCGTTGCATGCACTCGTCCAGCTTGGCGAGGAGACGCTCGGTCATGACGAGACCCGGCGCAACGGCGTTGCAGCGGATCTGCGCATGACCGTATTGGGTGGCGAGCGAAGCCGAGAGCATGTTCATCGCCGCCTTCGACGCGGCGTAGGACGTCTGCGCCGTGTCACCGCTGAGCCCCTGGCACGACGACATGTTGACGATCGCGCCACCGCCGCGGGCGATCATCCGTGGGATGGCCTGCCGGCAGCAGAGCAGCGTGCCACGCAGATTGGTCGCCATGGTCTGGTCCCAGACTGCCAGGTCCAGGTCGAGGATCGCGCGGTCGCACGGGGTCAGATGCATGGCGCTCGCATTGTTCACCAGCAGGTCGACCCCCCCGAAGTGCCGCTCCGCCGTCTCGAACAGCGCTGCCACCGCCTGCTCATCGGCGATATCCATGGCTATGGGCAGCGCGTGGCCTGCTTCGGCCGCGATCTGCGCGGTGCAGGCGATGGCCGCCGAGCCATCAATGTCGGCCACCACCACTCTGCCGCCCCCGCGCGCGATGGCGAGAGCGCATGCCTTGCCGATGCCGGCGCCGGCGCCGGTCACCACGGCCACCTTGCCTTCAAACCGTCGCATCGTGTCTCCTGAATTGCATTGGTCTTTCGCAGCATGCCGCTCGGCCTCCGCCGGAGAAGGCGCAGGGTCGGCGCTGGCGCGCTCGTCATGGCCAGCGTCGCTTTCGATGACCCGAATGGCGGCGACCGGGCACTGGTTGGCCGCAAGCCGCACGGCGGCGTGCAGCGCCTGCGGGACCGTCGCCACGCACACTTCGGCCACGCCGTCCGGTTCGCGCTGGCGAAAGGTGCCCGGCAGCGTCAGCACGCACTGCCCGGTAGTTCCGCACAGATCCTGATCGACCAGGACGCGCATCTCAGCCCTCCTGCCCATGCAGCCGCACCGGCAGCGCGCGGAACGTCCTAAGGAACGCGGAGGGCTCCCGGGTCGGCTGCTCGGCCAATGCCAGCGTGGGGAAGCGCCCCTGGATCCGCGGCAGGCTCTCGGCCAACTGCACTCGGGCCAGTTGCGCACCCAGGCAGAAGTGGATGCCGTGGCCGAAGGTCAGCATGATCTTCCCGTCGATCGACATGCCAGGACTGGTGCCGTAGAACCGCACGGGATCGAAGCGGTCGGGATCGGCGAAGGCGTCCGGGTCGCGATTGCCGGCCGCGATCAGCACGCGCACGTCCGCGTTCTTCGGGATCACCACGCCGCCCAGTTCGATGTCGCGCTGGGCGATACGCGGAATGGAGCTGAACATGGCGGGCGCGTCGTAGCGCAGGGCTTCTTCGACGAATGCCTTCACCCCCACGGCATCTCCCTTCAGCCAGTGCCGCTGTTCGGGATACGCCAGCATCGCCAGGATCGCATGGCCGATGGCCGCGGCAGTGGTGGCGAAGCCGCCCAGCAGCATGCCCCAGAGCATGCTGATCAATTCCGCATCCGACAGCATCTCGGCATCGTCGTCGTGTGCGCCGACCAGCATTGACACGATGTCGTGGCGGGAATCGGTGCGCTTGCGCTGTATGAGGTCGCCGAAGTAAGCCTGCACTCTGGCGCTGGCCGCGTCCCCCGCAGCGAGTTGGGGATCGCTGGCGTGCGGGCTCAGGCCTTCCAGAATGGCGCTGATGCCGGTGACGAGCCCGAGAATGTCGTCCGGGGGCATGCCGAACAGTTCGCCGAAAACCAGCATGGGCAAGGCCAGCGCGAATTCCTGATGCAGGTCCACTGCCTCCCCGCGCTCCAGTGCGGGCGCCATGCCGTCCAGGCGCGCTGCGACAATGCGAGCGATGGTCGGCCTCAGGTTGTCGATCTGGCCGATGGTGAAATCGCGCGAGATCAGCCGGCGCAGACGCGTATGCGTTGGAGGTTCCTTCATCGCTAAAGTGGACGCCAGCAAACTTAGCGACAGGCTGGTCGCCGCACGCGGGAAATAGCGTGCCAGTTCGCCTGGTGCCGGCCCCCGAAAAGCATCGCCCGTGGCCTTGAGCGCCCAGTATATGTCGGCGTGGCGGCTCAACAGAAAGAGGCCCGACGCCGCGCGATGTACCGGATCGTGCTCGCGCAACCACCGCATGAATGGGTACGGGTCCTGAATGCACGCTGGCGAGGCCAGTTCGGCGAAGGCGTCCCGGCATGCTGCCGTGGTTTCTTGCACGTCCATGTTGGTCACCTGTTGGCTGGCTGATCTGACCGGCGCGCGCCAGGCGCGCCGGCAAATTGCGGAGAAGATCGCGATTCCCGGCGGTGTCCGCGCATCACCAGAGCACCGGGAACTCCTCGAACCCGCCAGTGATGATCTCCTTGCGCAACTTCAGTTCTTCGGGCGCCAAGGCCAGGCGCAGCGCGGGAAAGCGCTGGAAGATCGAACCGAGCACCACCTTGAGTTCCAGCCTGGCCAGCGCCGCGCCGATGCAGTAGTGCGGCCCGTAGGAGAACGCCAGGTGCGGGTTTTCGTCACGTCCGATGTCGAAGATTTCCGGGTCGTCGAAATGGCGCGGATCGAACGACGTCGCCGGCAGGCCGACCAGCACCTTGCTCTCCGCGGGAACATGCACGCCCGCGATGGTCACGTCGGTCCTCGGATAACGCATGATGCCGTCCCAGCCGGCGCCCGGCGGGTACATGCGCAGGATTTCCTCCACCGCCTTGTTCACCAGGGATGGATCGCCGACCAGGCGTTCGCGCTGTTGCGGGTGGCGGAACATGGCCAGCAGGCCGAATTCGATCTGCGCCACGGTGCTCTCGTGCCCCGCCACCAGCATGCCCGCGGCCAGGCCGATCGCCTCTTCCTCGGTCGCCTGGCCCTGTTCGACCGCCGCGAGCAGATCCGTCAGCAGGTTGTCGCCAGGATCCTGGCGCTTGTCCCGCATCTTGCCGCGAATGTAGGCGCGCAGTTCTTCCCAGGCCAGGCGCGACGCGCTGCGCGGGCCGCTTTCATGCTGATGCGTCATCACCTCGTCGGACAGCCCGGCGAAAAAGGCGTGATCCTCGTAGAGCACGCCCATCAGCGCGCTGATGACCATGGCCGGAAGCGGAAAGGAGAGGTGGCGCCGCAGGTCGGCGGGCTGGGGCTGGGCCGCCAGTGTCTCGAACAACTGCGCGGCGATCGCCTCGACCTGCTGCTCGAGCAGCTTCACCCTGCGGTTGGTGAAGGCCGGCGCCACGATCGTGCGTAACCGGGCATGCTCGCCCCCCTCGTGCGAGACCAGCCACCCCGGCGAGCCGAGAATCACCGAATCCGGGGTGAATGTGGCCGGCGGCATTCCCGAGGGCCGGAACGCCGCGTCGGACAGCACCGCCTTGGCTTCATCGTAGCCTGTCACCCACCAGCCTTCGTGCCCGGACGGGAAGCGCACGCGGTGGATCGGACCGTTGGCGCGTTGCGCCAACAGCTCTGGCGAGGGCTCGATGTGATCGACGCGCCACATCGGCAGCGTCGGCAAGGGATGTTCGGACATGGTGGCACTTCACTCTCTAAGCGATGGAAGAGCGGAAGGTGACCGGCAGGCGCTGCGGGCAGCGAATGACGTAAGACGGCATGTAGAAGACGTCCTCCGCGGCGTAGCCCGACTCGATTATCAAGATCGGCCAACGTCTAACTGCCTAGGCATACCGCGCAGCGAGATGCAGAACGTTATCCTGCGCCTTCGAGTTCAGGATAAGGCGAGTGTGGCGGGCCTTTGAGTCGCAGCCGGCCATCAAGATTTCCTGCGCAAGGGTCGACAAGGGCGGCGAGCCTGTTTGGTAGGGGGGTTTCGCCGAGGCCCCCTTCCCACAGAATGCTATCTGACGCGGATTTGACATTTTGCTTTTCTTTCTTCGTTCCATCGATCGCGGTGTCATCCACGAAACAAAGGTCGGTCGGCAGCTCCCGGCCCGCAACGAAGGAGCATCAAAACTCGTGCCAATTTGGCCGAACCAGCAGAAGAAAAAGAATTATGATTGCTTTTCAGTGGATTAGCCTGACGCCGGACAAGAGCTCGGCGAAATAGGCCGGTGTCGCGGACCAACAAAGGCGACAGAACAGTATCGGATAGTACGCGCTGGGCGACCTTTCGGTCGGGCTTGCGACATTCTGGTCCAGTTTCAAACATAGAGGGTTGCAAATAGACACGCTTGGGGAATGCGATCCTCTCGGAACCAGGGCGCTTGCCCAAGACCGCACGCTCATGGTTGCTGCGACAGGCGCGTGTTCGCGATAAGCGTGCCTGCGCACCCAAGAACACGCTAGCGGGCAGACGCTACGCAATCGCTGCAGTCCCCGCCGGTGTGAGTAGTGCATCGGCTCGGCTTCCGGTTCGTCTTTGCCCAGCCGGTGCGGAAGCGCCGAATCTCCCCACCATACAGCACCGTCGTCAAGTGTGGTGACGAGGCAGTTATAGCGCGCGCCCGATCTCGGCGAAGACACGGCCTCCGAGAGAAAGGGAGCGGTCCAAAAGCATCTCCTATTTGAAATGGCACGCCGCTTGCTGCTCCTGGTTAGAGCCCATCAAATCACGATGAAAGCGACTTGCACGATGCCCGACACGCGAAGCTCTAGACCGTGGCCTGAGGAGACGGTGCCCGTTCCCGCTGAACATCGGGACATCGTCTCCTCCGGAGGTCCGTGCTCGGCAGCCGCTTTGCGCATGGCTGGTCCGATGCCGGCACGCCAACACGTGGCGCTCACGCAATTGCCGTCTACCGGTTCTGTTCAGCGTGTGAGTGCCCAAGAGCCCCATCAAAGGGTCACCCAAGCCAAGGTCGGCGGGTCACTGCCACACATCGGCAACACGCTGAACCAGTTCAGTGACGCGGGTCTGTTGCGTGAAGTCACATTTGAGGCCTCCACATGCTTGCGATATTGGCTACTTCCGGCCGCTATCCCTTTTCCAAACGCACGATCGCGAGTGACCGATCCCGCTTCCGGCGCCATAGCCGTGGAAAGCAAGCAGCTCGACGGTCTCAAGCTCGCTCAGATCGATTGCGTTCGGGTGGCCAAGACCAGCCGCCAAGACGTTCCCATACATCGGGAGGGAAAACGGAGGTTGCGAGCCGCAAGGTCCTCATTCCGTGCCGGGCATCCGAGCCTTTGCTCGGTATTGCGCCAGCCTCTGCCAGAATTCAGCGCCAGTTTTCTTCTTTAGGAGCAACTTGATGACAGTTCAAAAGAAAGTTCCCTTCGTCACCTTTCTCACGCGTGTTCACGATAGGTCAGTCCAGGGGCCAAATCCATATCGCTGGCAAGAAAAGACATCTGACGACTACTTTGCCGGCAAGCGGGTCATCCTGTTCTCGCTGCCTGGCGCCTTCACCCCGACCTGCTCCACCTACCAACTGCCCAAGTTCGAAGAGCTCTATGATGAGTTTGTGAAGCAGGGAATTGACGCGATTTACTGCCTCTCAGTCAACGATGCCTTCGTCATGAATGCGTGGGGGAAGTCCTTGGGCCTAAAGCAGGTCGAGCTCATCCCCGATGGCTCGGGCGAGTTCACACGCAAGATGGGCATGCTGGTCGCCAAGGACAATCTCGGCTTCGGGATGCGCTCCTGGCGCTACGCCGCCCTGATCAACAATGGCGTGGTGGAGCAGTGGTTCGAGGAGGAAGGTTTCTCCGACAACTGCGAGGCCGACCCCTATGGCGTCTCGTCCCCGCAAAACGTTCTCGAAACGCTGAAAGCCGCCGCATGACCTAGAATACGTCTCACTGGTGCCATTGCCGGCCCCAAGAGGCTCCTCGACAGGATTATCGCGCTCACCATGCAATCCTCAGCAAGTCTGCTTCAGCGCCAGAAGCAATCCATGGTCGCATCGCCTCAACTCATTGAGTCGATTCGCCTGCTGCAACTGGCGCATACTGAACTGCATCAGTTCGTGGAGCGGGAAATCGAGAAGAACCCGCTCTTGGAATCTGCATCAAGCGATGGCGGGCCTTTTGACGACGTTTCGATTTCGGGAGCGGATCAGCCTGTCGGCCCTGGCGCAAACGCCGTTGAAGGACCGACCGGGGCAGGTTCGCCTGAACGGCTCGGGCAATGGAAATCACTTCGCAACACGACCAACAACCCGCCGGGCAATGGCCCTTCCCTCGACGAGTTTGCCACCCTCGCCGAAACATTGCACGACCATGTCGCTCGTCAGATCGCCCTCACTGCGTTCACACCACAGGAGCGGCTGATTGCTGGCCAGCTTGCCGCCGATCTGGAAGACACTGGCTATGTTCGGGCAAACCTTTTGGAGCTGGCCGAGAGCCTGAATGTCCGTGAGGCTGTTGTAGAACGGGTTCTCGGAACCTTGCAGCAATTTGATCCACCGGGAGTTTTTGCGCGAAGTCTCAGAGAATGCCTCGAGATCCAGTTGCGCCAGCGTAACCGGCTCGACCCGGCAATGGCAGGTTTGGTTGCCCATCTTGAAATGCTTGCGCGGCACGATTTTGAGGCACTGAAGCAGCATTGCGGAGTCGATGAAGAAGACCTTCTCGACATGATGCATGAGATTCGGGCGCTCGATCCCAAGCCTGGGAACCGATTCCAATCCGGTGCGTCTGAATCAATCATACCCGACATCTGGGTCACGCCCTCACCGCAAGGGGGGTGGCAGATCGAACTCGATCCCGCCACACTGCCAAAGCTGCTGATCAACCAAAGCTACTATGCCGAAGTCTCGCGTCAAACTGCCCAAAGTGCGAAGGATAAAGCATTTCTCGACGAATGCTTGCAAAACGCGAACTGGCTAATCCGCAGCCTCGATCAGCGCGCCAAGACCATCGTTAAGGTTGCGGCTGAAATCGTGCGTCAGCAGGATGCCTTTTTGGAACATGGCGTCGCCCACCTGCGGCCTCTCAATCTCAGAACCGTCGCTGACGCGATCGGCGTGCACGAGTCGACGGTAAGCCGGGTGACCTCGAACAAGTACATGCTTACCCCGCGCGGCGTCTTTGAACTGAAGTATTTTTTCACCGTCGCAATCGCGTCCTGCCAAGGCGGCGATGCGCACTCCGCCGAAGCTGTCCGCCATCGGATCAAAGCGATGATTGCCGCAGAATCTCACGGTGACGTGCTTTCCGACGAGGACATCGCTGCCCGGCTGAAGGAAACCGGCATCGATGTTGCGCGCCGCACCGTCACAAAATATCGCGAAGCAATGAACATCCCCTCCTCCGTGCAACGCCGCCGGGAAATGCGCTTGTGTTTTTAAATTTGGGTCAAGGCAGCCAACATCAGGTTGCATTGCATCAAAGTGGAGACTTCGTTCATGACCCAATCCGCGGCAGGCGTTGTGGACGCTGTTCTGCACGACCCAGAAAAGCCCGTCCCACCGTCTGGTCCCGCATGGGGTGCGGTCATTTCGCTTTCCTTGGGCACCTTCGGGCTGGTGACCGCAGAGTTTCTGCCTGTCAGCCTGCTCACGCCGCTCGCACATGATCTCGGCATCACCGAGGGAGCGGCTGGACAGGCGATGACGGCGACCGCTATCGTCGGGGCGATCTCGGCGCCGACAGTGGCTATCATCACAAAGCGCCTGGACCGCAGGCTCGTCATGTGGGCGATGACGCTGCTGCTGATCCTGTCGGACGTTCTGGCGGCCGGCGCGTGGTCGCTGGCGGTTCTCCTGACTGCACGCGTCGTGCTCGGCATAGCGCTCGGAGGCTTCTGGTCGATGTCGGCAGCACTGGCGATGCGGCTCGTTCCAAGCCACCTCCTGCCGCGCGCTATGGCGATCATCCTCACCGGCGTTTCCGTGGCTACCGTTTGCGCAGCTCCAATCGGCGCTTATGTCGGCGATATCTGGGGATGGCGAAGTGCCTTCATGCTCGCCGCAGTCGGCGGCGCGGCTACACTGCTGGTGCAACTCATAACCATTCCGAGACTGCCTCCGATTGGAGTGGCTAGCTTCCGCAGCCTGCTGGATGTGGCTAAGATTCCGATGGTCAAGGTCGCGCTTGTGGTCGTCCTGCTTGTCGGTTCCGGCCACTTCGCCGGAATCACTTATATCCGCGCCTTCCTCGAGAAGGTTCCCGCTCTGGACGTCGAAACGATTTCGCTTGTGTTGCTTGCTTTTGGCATCGGGGGATTCTTCGGCAATTTGGCCGGCGGGCTTCTGGCCGAGTACAGTCTCAAGGCAGTCGCGGCCCTTGCACCGCTGCTCATAGCGATAGCCGCTGTTTCGCTGCTGATGGCGGGAGCATCGGCCTTCGCCTCGGCGATTGCGGTTGCCGGGTGGGGCTTTGCCTTCGGCGCCGTGCCGCTGGGATTACAGACGTGGATGGTGCGGCGGGCCGTTCCCGAGCAGGCCGAAAGCGCCGGTGTGCTGATGGTCGTAGCATTCCAAGTGGCAATCGCAGCCGGCGCGATTTTCGGCGGAGTATTGGTGGACAATGCCGGGATTACCAGTGCCATTGCCTACAGTGCTGTTGCCACGTTCGCCGCCGCCCTGACAGTGTTCCTGCTCGGCCCGAAGCGCGAAACCTAGACCGCCTGACAGAAGAGGCCTCAGCAGCGCAAGCGGCACGAGAGATGCGATGCACGGCGCGGCGCGGTCCTCCGCACGATTACTCATGGACCAGCGCAAGCGCCTCGCCGGCTTCACCTCCGGGCCATGGCGACCGACACCGGTTGTCGACAAAGCACCTCGGTGCGCGGCATCTGCCGCACCGTTAAAGCCAACGTACAGCGACCTTAGAGGCTCGCGCATACGCATCTGAGACACTCAAGGTGTAGAAATTTCTCAAAATGCAAGACGATAAGAAAGCCTCTCGGTTTGGCGTTGATCGTTGACACAAGTGCTATATCAGCGGTCTGCGTCACTGAGCTCCACGTCAGAAACATACTGTCGGATGCCAGACTATCCGAATCGACGGACGATGCAGTGTTCATCGAACTGCGCCGCAGACTGATTGAATCTACGGCGTGATATACGCTGAATTCAAGCAATCGTACAAAATTGGCCGCACTGAGCTGGCGCAAAACATCGATGTCGTACGTACGCGATACGATCTCTCCTAAGCAGGTTCGCGGAGGAAAACGAGTTCGTCACAGCTCTGCGCGCCGGCGAGTAAGGACTGATTGCACGATTGCGAAGCATGAGGGACCATTACTACCGACTTGAGCATCGTTTGGAGGACTGCGATATCCCCACATGAGAGATTGGGTTCGGCACCGAAAGCAGCAATGCCGATCCATCGCGACCCTGAGCTTTAGCCTCCGGACGTTCGGCGCTTGCTTGCAATCAACCAGCGCCGTCGGGCCAGCGGATCTCGAATCCGCCGGTTCCAATGGGCCAGGCCAGGCCAAAGCCGTTGTCAAACGCCAGACTTAGATCGTTCTTGCTCGTCACCTTCGCACCGACGAGAATTACCTGTCGGCCAGTCCACCGCTGATGCTGGCGGTAGTCGAGCAACTGGCCGGTCGCGGCGCGAATCGCGAAGCGCATCGTAGCCGCATCAGCAGGCTTGATCTCGACCATCACTTCCGGCATTGCGTCAACCGCAACCGAAGGTCGTCGCGAAAACAAGCGGGAAAATCAATCCGCGGATATCGCTCGCTGAGAAACGCTACGAACTGTTTGTGCAGACTGTCATGCTGAGGATGGACATTGATCTCGTACTTCCGCACATACCGTTTTTAGACGTCGGACGCTGCCGCTCCAGCCGGTCGGCCACGACCTCCATCATGATCGGGCGATGCCCCGACGGGAGCGACTGGCTCGCCTTCGATAAATGCCTTTACTCTCTTGACGAGTGCTCTGGCGGATCGATCTGTCGTATCGTTCGCACCAGCTTGCCTGGCCACTCCACCCTTTGCCACGGTGCCTATCCTCCGGGGGCAGCACGAATGCATTTTCGGCGAGTGTCCTAGCCCTGAACGACCTGATCTTATCCTTGTAATGCTGGGCGGAAGGGTTACGCCCCTTGAAGTGCTGGCGGTGGCGGTACAGTCGCGCACCGCGATACCACCCGACCACCACGCGCGGATCTTTGCCTTCCTCCGGAGCCGTCCAAACGACGTCGATCCCGTCGACAAATTCGTCGTGCTTGCCTGAACCCAGATTCTGGATGCGCACCTGCCGATCCAATTCGCCCTTAATCGTCTCGAAGAGCCGTAAACGTACCCGTCATCGGCTGCAACAAAGTTGCATTCTTCCGCGCAATAACCCTGCTTACTCGGAAATGCCCCGCCACCGCGAGGCGGGTCATCCGCGCTCCACCCGGCGTAGTCGTTCATCCACGCAACATTGCAGAACAAAATAGGCATTTCTCAACCTCTATGGGACGTCATGACGGATTCGATCGAAAGTTCCTATGTCAGACGAGTTGGTTAGTTGAACCGTTTTGAGGCGAATTCTAATCGAGCCTAATCCAGCTGGTGAATGGTAGATTGTGGCACAACAGCCTTGGCGATTTCACACAAGTGCTTGTGGTGCGTGAGATAGATGACCTGACCTGTGTTCGCCATCTCCCCAAACAATCTGAAAACCTCCTCCGAGCGAATATGGTCAAAGGTTTCCATGATGTCGTCGGCGATGAAGGGAACCGAGGGCCGGAATTGCGCGAACTCGTAATAACCGGCGAGCCTCAGTGCCAGGTAGAGCTGAAAGCGCGCGCCCTTCGAAAGCGCGTCAGCGAGCTTGGATTGCCCGTCGCGCTGCACCGCGATGAGAACCTCCCCGCCTTTCGCGGGCTGGGTTGTAAGGCCTGAATACTGCCCACGGGTCATTAGCTTGAATGCGTCTGATGCACGCGCCATCATCCCCGAACGGTGGTTCTCACGGTAGATCCGCAAAGCATTTCCAGCCGACATGATGCCGAGCTTCAGCTCGATGTAACGAACGGCCTTCTCCTCGATTTCCAACAGGGTTGTGCGCCGTTCGGCATCCAGGTGTGCAACCGCGCTGTCGCCGCCGATGGCGTCCAGCTTATCGGCCGCGCGTGTCTGCCGGATCAGCTGTTGCTGGATCATCTCATCGAACTGGCGAAGCCGCTGCTCGCCCTCAGCCTTCTCGACCGTGAGGCTGTCGAAATCGATCGCGTCCAGGATCGAGCGTGCCTCCTCGAATCCGTCGACTGCAAGTTCCGCCACTACCCGTTCCTCAAGTTCAGCGACGGCAGCGCGCAATCCGTCCCGCTCGCGCAGCAGCTCATCGCGTTCGACTACCTCGGACAAAGTGGCGACGCCAAAAACGCCCAGCACTTCGTTCTTGCGGCGTTCGTGCGCCGAAATCTCATTGTCGAGGATGTCGCGCGCCTCCTTCAGGCGCTTCAGGTCGTGGCCGAGGCTTGCCTTCGTTTCGCGTGTCCGCTCGGCGCGCTCCAGGCGCTCGGCAAGGCGGATGGCCAACTGCTCCGGCTCGCCATCCTCCGTCGGCTCGTCGGCTTCAACCGCTACGGCGATGACCTCGACCAGAAAATTAGCCCTGTCGGCCGCCATCTTGTCGATACGCAGCTGCAGATCGTCCCGTTCCTGCAGGCTTCTTGACAGTTCGGCCAATTGATCGAGCACAGTGCCGACGCCGGATGCTGAGAGCCCGCTTTCGAGCCAAGTTCCCTTGAGTGCTTCGACAATGCCGGCCAGCCATTCCTCCTCGCGACGCTCCGCCACGCCTACGGCAACCCGTCGGGCCGCTAGATCCTCTTCTTTGGAGCCCACCATTCTGAGCGCCTCGGCATACTCTGCGTCCACCTTGCGCTGCCGATCCAGAAACAGCTCAGCGATGGCCATGATTGCTTCGAGGGTGTCGCCGGGCTCTGATACTATGCCGACGCTTTCCAGCGCTGCTCTCATTTCCAAGCGTATCTGCTCGCCGGCGTCAGCGGCTCGCTCCGCCTTCCTGCGGAGAAGTTCGATCTGCTCCCAGGCAGCGAGCGCATCGCTGCGCGCCTCGATCTGATCCTCGATCCTTTCGATCAGGCGCTCAGACGAAGGTTCCACAGCGTCTCCGAGCAGGTCTCTGGCGGCCGCGCGGATTTCCAACAAGTGGGTATCCACATCCTTGCCGAGCTGTGTGCGTTGGATGCCGTTGCGTGACAGGTTGGCCGCGACCTCGGCCAGTTCGCGAGTCGTTGCCCGGATCTCGGCAAGATCCGCCGCGCCGGCCAGCCGGCCCGCGCTGGCAATGTCATCGCGCGCCAGTGCCACGGCGAAATCGTCAGCGGTGTCACCGGTCAGCGCTGCGCGGTGTGTTGCCCACGCATCATCGCGGACACGGCGGATCGCGGCAGCCCCATCATCGTCGACAACGTCGACCGAGGCACGAAGGGCATCCAATCCAGCCTTGAGCATGGCACGGTTGCCCTCGTATTCGGCGAGGCGTTCGGCAAGTACGGCGGTGTTTCTTGCCAGTTCTGACGCTACTGTCTTCCAGGCGGCAATGTGCCCGGCGCTCGGAACCGCGACGTTGGCGAGAGCAAGGGCATCTCCTCTCCATGGACGCAAGCGCGCGAGCGACACCTCCCATCGAATTGTTCCCGCATCTTCTGCCTCGCGAGCCCTCCTGATCTCCGCCAGGTGTCCGCTTGCTCGCGCTTTCGACAAAGCCGAGCCCAGCCTTGCCCTGGCAGGTTCGGGCACTGCCCTTTCCTCGCCGACCCGCTGCCTTGCCGCCTGCAGCGCATCGAGTGCTGCCGCCGCCTCGTCGCGGGCGGCGCGCACCCCGGTAGCAATCCCGGACCTCTGCTCGACCATAGCGCGAACGACGCCAACGGTGACGGCAGGCAGAAGCAGCGCGGCAGGATCCGGCTCGGAAGATCGACCCAAGGCGGCTAGGCAGCTTGCCACGGTGTTGTTGAGGATTTGCAGCCCCATCCTGCGAGTGGGCAAGTCAAAGCCAGCCGCGGTATGGCGCACTTTGCTCTCCGCAAGCCCGCGAATTCGTTCGGAAATCGACAGGATCGATTCATCCTCATCGACCGCAGTGACTTTTGCCGCCAAGCGCTGGACCTCGTCGATGTTTGCGGACAGCCGCGTTCTGAGGCTGGCATCGTCATCGATGAGTCCGGTGACACTACCCGTCCACGTGCGAGCTGGGGAGGCGATGTCCGGCAGCTCATTCAGCCGGGCAATCTTGCGCCGGATATCCGCCCGCATCGGCGCAGCACGCACGTAACGAGCAATGGTATCCAGCCTGGCCACCAGCACCGCTCGGTCACTGATGGTCCGGTCGTATTGCTGCGTGCATCGAGACGTTCGGCCTCCAGGCCCTCGTAGGTTGATGCAAGGGTATCGATCGCATCCCTGCGCGACCTCACGTCAACAAGGCGCTTCTTCAGGAGCGCCAGTTCGGTGCCATGCGCCTGCTTCCGATACAGAGCGTCTGCTTCGGCCTCGAGGGTGTTCAACGTATCACTTGCGTTCCCAAGACCGGCGCTTGCCGTGAAGAGGAGCTTGCCGAGGTCGCCCCGCGACTCCAGAATCGACTTCCCGCCCGCTTCCAGCGTCTCGTCATCGAGTGAGAACATCGTCGTGTAAGCGTCACGCGACAGTCCGGCGAGATGCGCCGTGATCGCCACGTCGCTCACCGGTTGGCCCGTCGCGTTCAATAGCGAATTAGTACGCTGTTTCGTACGCGTGAACGTGTGCTCGGAGCCGGCCAGTTCCAGCACGCCGCCAATGCGCATGGCGCTGTACTCGTGCAGGAAGTTGTAGCGGCTCCGTTCCTCGATGCCGAACAGCAAGTCTAAGTAGGCGGAAAGCGCGGTCGATTTGCCGGCCTCATTCAGGCCGAACACGATATGCAGGTCAGGTCCGGATTCCGGTTTGGGTCCGAAGTCGATCGTACTATTGGTGAACTTTCCATAGCGAATGAGGTCAAGTCGCCGCAACCTCATGACGATCCACCGGACTTAAGGCGGGCAGTGACCAAGTCCGCACCCTTGGAAAGCACCTGATCGAGGAACTGCTCCAGCCCGGCTTCGTCCTTCCCAGCAAAATCCCGTCCGTCGGCCGGAAGGTCGGCGACCATCTTTTGGACGAACGCCCTCGCCTCAGCGCGGAAGGCCTCCGAGGTGGCATCGGCACGCATTGATTGCCCGAGTTCGAAAATCGGATCAGCAATATCCTCGGCGGTCTCCGTCCGAGGCGGCGCGAGGTCAAGCTCGAGCTTCTCCACCCACGTATGGCCCAGCTGTTCCGCAGCCTGTTCGGCTTCGGCAAGAAGGAGGTCCCTGTCGCGGATCAGCGCCCATAACAATGGTGACGTCCCTCTCAGGCCAACGCGGGCCACAGCATGACGCGATCGGACGGTGGCCCGCATCTCTTCGAGCGCGAAACGAATACGCGCGACGGCCTCGGGCCACTCCACCGCCCCGGTAAGGTCGACGCTCACCCGTTCGAACTGCGCAACGCTGGTCAGCCGTTCCTCGATCTCCACCGAACGGTCGTCGCGCACCGTCACCAGGGTGACTGATTTCTCACCCGCCTCGTTAATATCCCTCCCCTGAGGTATTCCCGGCATCACCACGGTGCTTGCGCCGGAATAGACTTGACGAACATGAATGTGGCCGAGGGCCCAATAGTCGAAACCGTGGGCGTGCAGGTCAGCGATGCTGCAGGGCGCGTAAACGTCGTGACCGGGCGATCCAGCCAGACTGGTATGCATGATGCCTATGTTGACGGCCCCTTCACGAGCAGCCGGATATTTGGTCAGCAGGCTGTCCGGTGCCTTTGGGTTCGCAAAGCTCAAACCGTGGAAAACGATGTCCAGACCGCCGGCTGTCTGCAATACCGACTGAGCACGACCGCCGAAGATGGTAACGGTGTCGGGAAACACCAGCTGTTTGGAAATCCGCGACAAGGCGTCATGATTGCCGCGGATCTTGAAAACCCTGATGCCGGTCTGGTGCAGGCGTGTCATTTGCGATGCCAGAAACCTCGCAGTTTTCATCGAGGTCTGCTCGCCATCGTATAGGTCGCCAGCAATGACCAACGCGTCGACTCGTTCCTCAAGGCAGAGATCCACTATCGAAACGAATGCCTGGCGGCTGGCGTCGCCCACGAGCCCGGCAAGATCGGGATTTCGCATCGCCAGCGAACGAAGCGGCGAGTCGAGATGAATATCGGCCGTGTGTACGAATCGAAATGCCATTCGGCCTCCGCCAGGGAAAGAGGTGTTCTGAGCTCGACTGAAATTGCAGCGAGGTCGCTGCAACGCCCCATTACACTTCGGCTAATTTCTCGCTCGTGGAGTCGCCGACCACCAACAAGCCGTCTTGGGACCGTAACAATCCCTTGGCAACTGAATCGGCGACCGCGGCCGAAATTAGCTGCTTCAATTGTGCGCTTGTGGCTTTGAAGCCCAGCATCCTCGCAACGCCTGTGGCAATTTCTTCCTCTGTCGCACCGAGATTGGATTTCACGACTTCCATAGCGCCTTGGGCGACCTCGTCCTGCGCAATCATTTCGGGCTTACGCAATCCAGGGGACACGACCGCACTGCGATCTCTAAGACGAACAGGAGCACCCGGCTTGAAGCAGAAGTTGCCTCGACGGGCTACTGCACCACCTCTCTGTGCTATGCCTACACCTCGCTCGATTGCATCCTGAATCCTGCCACCGGCCCGCTGCAGACCCCACGCGTCCCGAATACGCGAAACTATTTCGTCGACATGGATTGGTGTTTCTGTAGCCACGACCTGCTCGACCAGCCCGGCCATGATTCCGCTGGGCGTCTCGTGGAGTTCGAACGATCCCGGTCGCCTTAGCTGAGTCTCTTCGTAGGCTCGATTGGGAGTCTCGGATCCGTTTGTGCTCTCGAGACCGATTTCCGTCACGTTGCCCCGGTCGACCATAACAACCTGAACGGCTACAGCACGATTTCTCTGAACCCCCAATTCGGCCCGCTCATCGAGTTCCTTTCTGGCAGCCTCAATCGCTAGTATGGTTCGCTCCAGCTGCTCATGAGGTCGTTGGAACCAGTCAGCGCTCCAGATCCGATGAATAATCCAACCATGATCCTCAAGGACGGATTGCCGTAGCCGGTCTCGATCTCTGGCCGAGCGCGACGAATGATATTCTGCACCATCGCATTCGATGCCGAGTATATACCGGCCTGGCCTCTCTGGATCCGCAACCGCGAGGTCGATGAAGAAACCGGCAATGCCCACCTGAGCATGAACCTGATAACCTTTTTCGATCAGCGCGTTGGCTACCTGTTCTTCAAAGATCGAATCCATTTCGCGAACCGTGGCCTGGGCAAGCGAAATTCGCCCTGTTCTCGCGTAGTGCAAGAAGAGCTTGAAGGCGAAGATGCCTTTCCCTTTGCCACGCTCCAGGTCGATGTCTTCGTCTGTGATGGACGCGAATACTTCGCAGCTGCGCTTGGCTCGGCTTATGAGGACGTTGAGCCGACGCTCGCCGCCTTCCGCACCAAGAGGGCCGAAACGCATGGCCATGTATCCCTGCGCATTCTTGGCATACCCCACCGAGATCATGATCACGTCGCGCTCATCGCCTTGAACATTCTCAAGGTTCTTGACAAAGAATGGCTCGCTGGGATGCGCGTGAAAGAACTCCTCCGTATCGGGATTTAGTCGCCGCAGCGCTTCGAGTTCATCCTGGATCGCGCGGCGTTGGCTAACCGAAAATGTTGCAACGCCTAGAGTCTCTTGCGGGTTCACCTTCGCATGACGGATGATCGCTTCGGCTACTGCTCTCGCCTCTACCGGATTGGTTCCTGTGCCACCGGAATCGAAGACCCCCTCCGGCACATGATGAAACCGCAACCCCATGCCTGCCTCTTGGGTATAGGGGCTTGGCACGATGAAAAGCCGGTTCTCGTAGAACTGGCTGTTCGATACGGCGATCAGAGATTGGTGACGGCTACGGTAGTGCCAGCGGAGCATACGCTGCGGCAAGCCGCGGGCCGTGAACAGGCCGAGGATGCTTTCGATGTCGGCGACCTGCGCGCCCTCACCCTCGTCATCTTCAGACTGCGAGCCTGTCATCTTCGCGAAGAATGTCGTGGGTGGCAGTTGGCGTTCGTCGCCAACAACGACCACCTGATTGGCCCTGGCGATCGAGCCAAGCGCGTCCACAGGCTGTATCTGAGACGCCTCGTCCATCACAAGCAGATCGAAGGACATCCTGCCGGGCGACAGGAATTGGGCCACCGAAAGCGGGCTCATCATGAACACTGGCTTGAGTGCCTGGATGGCAGGCCCTGCCTTCTGCATCAACTGCCGGATAGGCATGTGGCCCCGTCTGCGCGCCATCTCAGAACGAAGCAGTCCGACTGGTCCAGCTCCGCCGTCTCTTGAAGGAATTTTTCGGTGATGAGCCGTCACAACTTCAATGGCACCGGCCTTGATCCTCTGTCGGTCCAGATCCGCGAAGTCACGTACAGCCCTGGAATGCAGTTCCCCGTCGAACCTTGCCAGCTCCGGCTCATCGGTCGCCATCGCTAGAAACATTCGTTCGTAGTAGGCCATATCGAAGACTGATCGCGCCGATCCTGTTGTAATCTGGCCGTCGGCTAGGCCGTCTATCAACTGTCCCAGTCCAGCCTTTCGGGCCGTTTCGGATCGCTCTTCATAGGCAACCCATTTCGAGAGCTGTTCCTGATGATCGAGCCACCCCTCCAGTCGAGAAACAACCTCGACTATCGCGACGTCTGGAAAATCGTCTACTCCAAACAAGGAGGGAGCATCGGCTTTCAAATCCCCTGCAAGCGCCTTCAATTCCCGCGCTGCCGCTTGGGCCGCTTCACGCGCTGAACGCGCCAAGTTTGCGATCTCTTTTCTTTCAGGCAACCGCGCAGCCAAATGCCGGATTGAGCCATTTTCTCTCAGCCAAAGTTCGGCTTGCGCGAGAGCGGCCCAATCGGATCCTCGACCGAGCCACGACGAGCCGAATGCGAACTTGCCAAGGCTTTCTCCGTCGTCGATCTCTTGAGCAAGCGCTTGTAGTCTGCCTAGTCGGCGCAGTATCTCCACCCGCTCACTGATCAGATCTGGAACGTCAGTCAGAACCTGTCGTGACGCGTCATCGGCTTGAGCTACAGTGCTTGCCTTCGCTTCCATCAGTTGCAGCGAGGCCCGCTCGGCGGAAGCCACGTCACCTAGCATGGATGACGCAAGGTGGCCTAAATCGTTCCAGAACCCCTCGATAATCGGCTGACCGATGTCGATCACCTTACGAACTCGGACCGCACGCGCGCCCGCTTCAGAGCGCTCCGCCATCCGCCCGGCTATAATTCGCGGTTCCGAGCCAAGTCCCCTCAGCGTGCGCATCCACTCCACTAAGGCCTGGAGTGGTGCCGAAGACGATCTCTCCCCGCGCCAATCGGCTCCGAAGGCGGAACGGCCAAAGGCGTCGCCTTCGCGCACTTTTGCTGCGGCCGCCTGGCCCTTCATCAGAATGTCGAGGAGACCCACTATCTCCGCCGCAGGCGCGCTAGGGGCTACCAAAATAGTCCGCACAAGTGCAGTGGCGCGACGGTAGTCGCCATTCAATGCTTTCAATATTCCCGTGTGCGTGGCGAGCGCTTGCCGCGCCGCGGCCACGTTGGTACTCCACGCGGCATCAACAACCTTGCCCTGAAGCTCGGCTCTAGCAGTCTCTAGCGTTGCTACGCTGTCGGCAAGGTCACCAGCCTGTTCCAGCCCGGAGTCCCAAACTGTGGCTGCGAATGCCTCAGGGCTCGCATCGGGGGCTGCCGCAACTCTCTCGCCGGTCATCACTAGCCTGAGGAGTCCTGCAAGCGTGTCCGGTAAAACCGTAGACCCCAGTTCTTGATTTAGCCGCTCAGCTTCTTCCCGTAAGCGTGGGAGCAACACGGTTAGCTGGCGCGCACGAACGAAACCATCTTTCGGAAAGTCTGAAGGAAGCTTAGCAAGCTCTGTCTCGAGACCTTCGATTGGCGTGTCGATAGCCGTCGCCACCAACTGCTCCGACAGTTCCTCGGATTTGCGGTTGAAATCCGTTCCTGTCCAGAGAAGCGATGCAATGTCCTTTGGACGCTCATCCCAAACCGGCGAGACTAGCGCCTCGGCAGGAAGTCCAGGTGCGGACGCGAGAAGCTCAGCACGATCTTCTACCTCGCCGCTGTCGCTGAGGATTTGCGGAGGCTTCGCCTCGATCCGCTCAGCAATATCGGCCAGTTTGGCGTGCAGAGCCTTTGCTTGATCCAGCGACGACGCAATGCGTGGGACGAGCCTCTCAATAGTCGTTGGTAGAACGACATCCAGGCCAACTCCCCGCCATGGGTGGTGGATCGGCAAGCCGATCTCGTTGATCCGCTGAGACACCTCATCGAGAAGTTTGCGACGTTGCGAGACACCGTCATTCGTCCAAGCGGTGGCATCCTCAAGTTCAATATCAACTGGTTTTTGCCCGTTCTGCCTTAGTCGGGTTAGCTGGCCAAGAACCTGGTATGGAGTGAGTTCGGACGTTCCAAATGCAACGTGCATTCGTGCAGCATGTGCATTGAGTTTATCGCGAGCCTCCAGCAAGCGCTCAGTCAGGGAAGAAGGAAGCTGTCCCCTAGGCGATCCGAGTTGCCAGGTGCGCCGCAGCTCCTCCAGCATCATGCGCTTGTTCGCCTTGTTACTATGGAGCTCGAGGCAGGCGTCCCCCACTCCGGCAGTATCAAGCCGTCGCTTCACGACTTCCAGCGCAGCCATTTTTTCGGCCACGAACAGCACGGTCTTTCCGTCGGCAACGGCCGACCCGATAATGTTTGCGATCGTCTGCGATTTTCCTGTCCCAGGCGGACCTTGGATAACCAGGTCGCGACCTTTTCTTGCATCATGGATCGCCAGCGTCTGAGAACTGTCACTGTCGACGATATGCAACATTTCGGCAGGCGCAATATGCGGATCAATCGCATTGTCGTCCGACATCAGCGGTTCGCGTGCGTCGAAACCATCTGAAAGAAGCGAGCGGATCTTCGGTTGTTCGATAATCTTTGCGCCATCCGGCCAGAGATCCGGATCCAGGTCACGGTACATCAAGAACTTAGCGAACGAGAAGAAGCCGAGCACCATATCATCGGCAAGCACCTGCCAACCCTCTTTCGTCGACACTGCTTCGGCAACGGCATCGAGATAGGCCGAGACGTCGAAGTCGTCTCCCACTTCAAAACGCGGCAGGGCGAGCTTGCGGATGCGGTCGAGATAGAGTTCCAAGGAGAGGTTTGCGGTAAGATCTTCCGGACGAGCTCGCAGCCGAAACTTTTCTCCAGCGGCCCCTCGCTCAAGCCGTACCGGCACCAAAATGAGAGGAGCCTGACGGATGTTTTCTTTGTTGTTCGGGTCAATCCACTTCAGCATCCCAAGGGCCAGAAAGAGGATATTGACGCCCTGCTCTTCCTCAAGTGTGCGGGCATCGTGGTAGAGATCAAGGAGCCGGCGCTGCAGCCCCGTTGGGGTCATCCTCGTCTGAAGCTTGGTGTCAGAATGTCGCGCAGATACCCCTCTATCGTCGAATCCTTCGTCCTCAGGCTGAGCAAGAGCAACGGGGGAATAGTCGATTTCCTCGTCTGGAGGGCTGCTTTCAACCTGGCCTGCCTTCGGCCGATCCGGCTTGCCGGCCAGGAAGGTAAAAGCCTTTCCTTCGCTCACCAGCAATCGATAGATCTCAGACGACCTCTCGTCGACAATATCGATCGTCTTCGCGCTCTTTGAAAACCGTGGCACATTCAAAAGTCGGTTGCGAGCAGAAAGGTCGAGCAATTCCATCCTGGCTCGCTCGAGCTTTTCCTTTAAAGGCAGATCGCTTTGGAAGACCGATTTTTCAACTTCCGACACTCACACCCCCCTGATAGGCTGGACACATAGAGCCTACACAAGGGCTGTCCGCAACATAAAATGCTCGTTTTTCAACTTCGAATGGCTGCCACCAACACTTCAATCGTTTTAGTATTGTGAGCACCGCAGCTTAGTGGAAAATTGCGGATGTTTGTTTAATGTTCCGGACACTTCGCATCCCCACCTTGATCTCGAGGTTCCCTTTCGGACAAAATGCCATCATACCTCTGGACGAGGTGTTGGCAGCTCTGGCATCTGCCTCGCCGGCCACGACCAACTGGCGCACAAGCCGACTTCTTTTTCAATCGGCCCTCCTAATTGCATTCCGAGAAAACTTGTAGGCTCCAGCGCGGAAAGATGGTCGTGTTCACGAAAAGGGCAACTACAAAGTCGTGACTTCGGGCTGATCTGCGAAGGCACCATGGTGTTCAAAGCGCCGAACTACAAGGCAAACCAGCGCCAGCGAAAAAGGCGCCTACGAAGCGTGCAGAGGCACGTTAGAAATCATGCAGCCTGCGTTTCGCAAAGGATCGGAAATTGAATAACAATCGCTATTCTCATCGTCGCCGCGCGCGACCAAGGCGCGGCGCGGAACCAATCGTCCGCAGACGTTTCTTTCCAGATGTGCCCTTGCCTCTGATCCTAGTGATCGTGGTGGCCTTGGCTGCTTACGCCACCCACTATTTTACAGGGCCGGGCGACCAGTTACGTGGTCTGGATATAGCAAACTCGACCGGGTCGAGACCGGCGCCGATTGTCGGCATAGCATCGGTGGTTGATGGAGACACGATAGAGATCCACGGGCAGCGCGTCCGCTTCAACGGCATCGATGCACCCGAAAGCCGCCAATACTGCAATGACGCGAGCGGACATCAATACCCCTGCGGGCGCCAGGCGGCCGAAGCACTGGCGAATTTCCTTGCGGCTTCGCGGCCTGTCCAATGCACATTTGTTTCATGGGATCGGTACCGTCGCTTCGTCGGTGATTGCCGTCGCGCGGACGGTGTCAGCGTCGCGTCCTGGATGGTTGAACATGGTCGAGCCTTGGACTGGCCCCGCTACAGCCACGGGGCCTATGCGCAACAGCAAACTAAGGCTGAAACCGCTAAGGTCGGAATCTGGATTGGAACTTTTGACAACCCTTGGGATTGGCGCGAACAACATTCGGAAGCTACGAACCCAACCAAAAGCCCACTTGGGCTCATCAGCCGTCGCCAAGTAGCACAGAGCTACTCATGCCAACCTCGCCGCTTTTGCAGGCAGATTTCATCTTGCGAAGAAGCGCGTTGGTATCTCGCCAACTGCTCATGGGGGAGCAAGTTGGATCGAGATAGCGATGGGATTCCATGCGAAGGCGTTTGCTGACCTGGCCATGCTTTGAGCCATCGCCACTATCAGTCCCTTGAGTGCGCGTTCAGCGTTATGGATTGGCGGTCGGAGCTTCGATGCAATTGCGCGAGTGCCGATAGAGCCTGGCAAAAGGGCTGGCTGACGTTTGTCTTGGAAAATTCCACCAGCTCGTTAAGTCCGGACGGGCTAGAAAACCGCAACGCTTCGTAGCGGCAGACAGGGATCTGCCGATTGTCTTTGAAACGCTTGTCGGGCCCGCCGTTTTTGTTTGGGTGAGCCCAAGTGTAGCTCACGATCTCCGCATCAGATGGAACTTTGCCGGTCTCGATAAAATTACTCGGGGCGAATTGGGTCTGCAGATCGGCATATCCGACTGCGCCGTATCGGTTTCCGTCCTTCACCAGCACTAGGTCAGGCATGAAGAAGAGCACCTGCCGACCCACATGGATTGAAGGCGGAGTAACGTTGCTGCGCACAACCTTCGGCAAGGAGCTTTCAAGTGTCGTGGGCTTTTTATCGACCAGCATGCTGGCCCCGGCATTTCGCTTCCAAGCCGTCAGATCCTCTATCTTGCCGCCGGCAGCGACATGCCATCTCCCGCCGCAGCCGGTGAGAGTTTCGAACGCGCCGACAAGTCGCCCGTAGGCGGCCTCCGCGTCTTTTTCCAAATCGTAATAGAGCACGCTTACCCGGCGGTAGCTGTCAAACCATTTGCCAATGAGCATACCCGGCACAAAGGCACCGATGCCCAGCACCGGTGCGGCACCTCCGAGCTTGGTCCCCACAAGGAAACCTGCAATCCCGAACAGAACCGCGAGTGCTACGGACAGCCGCGTCTGCGATTGCCTAGCATTGATTTCATCGAGTACATTGGCAAATGTCTCGTCACGCATCTCCACCACATCGCGGGACTCGATTTCCCTCATTACGACGCCGTCAGAGACGTACTCCGGGGGCGAGGATTGTGGACGGGGTTGCGGCGCAGATCGGGTTTGAGAGAGCTGTACTACCTTCTTGGCGCTAGCCTTGCCTAAAGTGCCACGATAGTAGAGCCCACCGACGCCGGCGTGGATGTAGTGACCTCGTGGCCCAGTGCCGATGCGGAGGCCCTTCACGCCAACGGAAGCGCCAACCCCGCCGGACGAAAAGTTAAAGCGGAATGGTCCCGCACTGATCGATTTTCGAACGTAAAACCCCATAGCCCAATCCCCCAACTCAACTGCCGTACCGGCTAAGGCGCCAGTCTCTCGTCCCCATTCATGGCTTGGCGCCACCAACCGGCGCCAATTTTGATCGCTGCCTCACCCTAATCTCGATGCGCCTTCGAGCCCGCACATCGCCCATCTGCGCTCCGTCGGTGAGATGATCGCCGGGCAGGATGAGCTGACCACCTGACATCGGCAAAATCGTAAACCCCTTTAATGCGGGCATGTCACTGAGCACACTCGTGACTGAAATCGCGCGCGCCAGACCAAGGCCGGCATTGTCGGCGGGATGGAGTGAGCCGATTTCCACTTTCCCTGACAAAACCGGTTGGAGCCCTTTGTCCATGTTGGAGGATTCGCCCGCCATTGCCTGTTCGTCCGTGTGTCCAATCACCTCAATCACGTCGACACCGTAAGAGGTCGCAGTGCCGGCGATTGTCTTCGCAAGATCGCGCAACTTTGTTTTGAACGGATCCGAAAGCTCTGCGCTTCCGGTATCGAAATTATAGCCATCCAGTTCGCTGAGACTAATGATCGGCGGCCAATCGTGAGGTTTTGCTGCTTGCGTCGGCTCTGCAGCCTTCTTGAGCACATCAGCCAGATCCTGCAGCCCTTTGTCGGTGCCGATGTAACCAAATTCTTTCAAGACCTTCGCCGCATCTATCATGGCCTTGGCCTGATCAACGCTTATGTCGTTGTCCGCAAGGACCTTCGCGACAGGGGCATTTCGCACGACCTCCTCCAGGGAAATACCTGCTTCCTTGACCGACTTAACAGCATCCTTGGCCAGGACCAGCTCGCGCCATTCTTCGTCGGGAACGGTTCCTCCGCTCGCGGGCTGAAACACCGCTTTTATCTGAGCCAGAAGCCGCTTGTTTTCGGCTTCGAGCCTCTGCACGTTTTCCTTGTTTGATTGAGCGGCTCGCAGCGCCTCATCGGTCTCTTTCTGCTTTTTCGTGATGATAGCACCGGCTGCTAGCAGCAGGCAGAACACCAAAAGCAGCATCGTCTCGGCCATGGTCAGGCCCAGTATCAAACCGCGGCCGTAACCCTTGCGCTCGAAGGCGACCGAAGTTCCGCCAGCGTCACTCACCTGCCCCACCAACTGGTTCGCTTAGGCGGTTCCGTTCGTTCGGCGGGAGGCTCGCTTCCCAGAGTTTGGAAAGCGTCTGGTTGGGGCTCAGGCTCGACCCTAATCGGTGCGCTCTCGACGGTGTCATTTGCGGCCAGATCTGCCAGTGGCTGTTCGATCGCGATAGGAGCGTTGAGAGGGGGAACAGGCCTCGGCGCGTGGAGGCTTCTTCCTGCCAAGGTTGCGACAAGGTCTCCGGTGTCCTTGCTTTGCTTTTGCACCACTGCAGCAAGCGCCTGGGTCAAGCGCTGTTGCGCTTGGACACTCTCCGCTGTTTGCTCTGCGGCTGCCACAGCCCTTTCCACACCTGCGGCCACTTTAGCCACAGCATCAACGATGCCCGCCATGCGGGCTTGCTGTTCCTGCGAAGCCGTCTCTGTTTTGACAGCATATTGGGCGACCGCGCTGCCAAGGAGTTTCACCATCGGCGCCAGATCGTTCTTAAGGACCTCATCAGGGACGACAACCTTCTCTAACTTGGTGGCTACGCTGTCGGCCTGTTCACCCAGTCTGCCAACTGAAGAGGACATTGAGCTGTTGGCCTTGTCGAGCAGATCGGCTGCCGCCTCGACGCGCTGTGCGATCGACGAGAACTGACTTTCGATCTGCCCAAAATTATCGCTCAAAGCATTGCTGAGCTTTCCCGAGGCCTCTTGAACCGGTTTGATCGATTCCATCGCGATTTTATCCAGCGCCGATCTTATGTGCTCTCCGTTCCGCTCCGCTTGAACGGCAATTTCGGCAAAACCCTCCTCCAACATCTGATTGCTGACGCGGCGAAAGTCAGCGAATTCCCTGGTTACACTTTCCATCTCAGCTCTTACACGACGCGTCATATCGGCGAGTTCGTGCCTGGCCGTCCGTTCGATGTCGGCAGGATCGCGGCGCATCTGATTGTAAAAGATCCGCAGAGCAATGCCCGTGATCGTCGACGTCACCGCGATACCAAAGTTCCTCACGATTGTGTCGGTGGATCCTTCGGAACCAAACTGAAACAGCGATACGCCGAGACTCGTCAACGTAAACAGGAAACCCATGTAGTAGAGATTGTCGCCAGTCTGCTCATCGTGGAGCCGCAGCTTGCCGGTGAAGACGGACGCGGCAAGATAGATGAGCATCAGGCATACCGGTGCGCTCGCCGCCATTATCGGGTCTACGCCCGACAGCTTGGCTATTGCGATGAACACACAGCCGCCCAGGGTTAGTGTCGCAAAGACGACAAGGGGCAGGCTCGGATGTCCCAAGAAGGACTCCCCTCGCTTCTTGGCCATCAGTTTAACCCCTCCAACCCTACCAGCTTCTCAAACTCGCCATGATGAGCTTGAACCCACCGGGTCCAGAACTCTGCATGTCCGAAAGAGCCAAATGGCTTCTTCGCCCTATCGACATAGAGTATCGTAACCCCCACGCCATCAAGCGATGTCCCGTAGGTCCTGTCGGCCGAACTATCAAGGTACTTCTGGTAATCGAGACCCGAACGATATTGTGAGTACAGCGCCGTATGTTCAATCATATCCGACACGACTATTATTCGCTTTGCGGTCTTCTCTTTCGCCAAACCGCTATCGAATAATGACAGTTTGATTTTTTGCATTCCGGCCATGATTGGAGATTGGCTAGCGGATTCTCCATTGGGAATCTGGTCGGGAAGCTTCGTCAGAGGATCCTCGAATGCATCTTCCCATTTCTTCTGCCGCCGGGACGGATTGTTCGTCCAGCTGTCGACCGTCGAGCCATCGCCCGGGTTGCATCCATCAAACATCACAGTCAGGTCGCCGGGGGTCGGGCCCAGCGTCAATATCCTCAGATAGCCGCCGGGCTCGACGCGCCCAATGGTCTTACGGAATTCATTCTTCAAATCGGCCATGGTTATTGGCGAAATCGGGTCGGTGGCGTCGATCAAGACCGCCGTCAGGCTTACAGGACCGGCCAACGGGCAATTCGTGCTGGCGTCGATTTGGTCCTTCCCGGATCTCGACCACATCCAAACAAAACCGGCCAGCATCGCAGCCGACAGCACGGCCAATCCAACTGCTGCCACAATGGTGCCGCCACTGCCATTCTTTCTTCTGCGGCCCCGCCTAGCCATTCACGCTGTCCGGATGAAGCTTGTCGAGATCTCGGTACTGTTCGATCCCCCGCTCGCATTCCAGCCCGATGAGCCGCACCTGAGCGTTGAGTTCTTCCTGCGCGTCACGAATTGAGGCGCCCAGGTCCTTCTCGCTCCATTCATCGTCGGACGATATCAGGGGTTTTATGCGCTCGAGTCTGTAGGGCGTGGCAAAATGTTTTGGCGCTGGCTCTGTGCGGGCCTGGATATTGGCCTCCCTGTACTTTGCGAGAAGCTGGTTGCAGGCTCGCTCCAGCTGGTCTTGATGCTGCACAAAGAGCGTCAGCAGCCTCGACCGATGATCGATGATCGCCCGATGCTCCCTGCGTCTGCTCCCCAGCCGCTTGACGATGTCCTCCACCTTCTCGTTGTGCTCATCGCGCACCTCTTGCAGAGCCTCGATGAGCTCGCTCTTGCGCTCGATGTAGTCTTCCCTGCGAGCGACCAATCTGTTTTCGACACCCGCATAGCCTGGGTATGGGTCGAGAACGAACCAGCCGTCGATAAATGCAAAAATCGAAAACATGAGACCGATGCCGAACAGAAGCCAGGATTTCACATCCATAAGGCCGGCCGGATTGGCGAGCATGCTGCGCACAACCTCGACACCGGCTCCGTTCACAAAGGACCCGCTGACCTCGCGGTAATGTGCAAGCGCTAGGTTTATGGTCAATGCCAAGCCGATGTATGCCACTATCGACAACGCGCCGATCACCTTCACGAAAAACGATCTGTGAGTCACCAGGCGTGCACAGAATATTGCGAAAAGCAGAGCGGCGCCGATGTTCAAAAACGAGAACGCGGCGGCTTCGAGGAGTCCGCCAAAAAATCCCTGTTCATTTCCCTTGGCAAGGAAATTTCCGTTCATCGCCGTTTCAATCAGAAACAGGAAAATCAGCAAGGAAATTCGGAAAACGTAGGCTGCTCCGTGCTGAATCCTAACGGCGCGGACAAGCCCGTGCTTCTGTTTGAACCAGGCGTGCTCCTTCTCCGCGTCGTTGAGCGATTTTCGCAATCCGTGAAGTTCGTCCAGGCCTACCGCGATCGAGGCCTTGAAATCAGAAACACTGGCGGCGTTCGCCTGACGGATCAGACCAAATTGCTCTTCAAAGTCGAGGCCCGCCAAACGTCCGGAGAGAAGCTGCAGGCTATCCTCGAGGGTGTGGTGTGCCGCCTTTTTTTCGTCCTCGACCCTCTCGATGACTGCATGCTCAACGTCGTCGAAATTCTTGGCCGCCTTCGGAGGTTGGTTCGCCTCGCCCCGCTGCTTTCCGCGATCTCCAAGATCCATTTCGCGATCAATTTTCGCGACATCCAAGCTATTGAACAATTGGGTGCTGGCGCGGAAATCGTGATTTGCCTCTAGCAGTGACTCTCGCAGTTTATTTAGCTTTTCGAATTTTATTCCCACAGCACCGCACCCAGATTTTGTACCTCTGCCCGCACAAATGGCTTCTATGCACAGTAGAAGCAAAGGGCAACTGCGTCTTCGCAACTCTGCGGTCCACTGCTCACGAGACGATCGTCTGATGTAAAAATGACCACGATAGCTGCCGTGGCAAGCGGGCTTGGGCGAATGAATAGGCGCAGCATACTCTTCTCCGCCGGGCTTTGTGGCGAAGGAACTGAAGATCACGCCAACGAGCTGATAAAATCGACTCCAGAGGCGTTTGCGCAGTAGCAGAAGCGCGCGCCCTATTTGGCTGGGACTAGACTGCCGACCCCAATGTCCGCCGTCCTGTGAAACCGGCTACGACCTCGATTGCTTCGTCGGCGACGTTGATTCGTTTGAGGCCAACAGAATTAGTCTTGAGCTTGATCGCCAACTTTTCTGCATCCTTCAACCGGGCCAACTGCTGCTCCAACTGGGCTTGCAGCTTTGCAATTTCCGGTTCAGGTCGAAAGTCGCCTTCTCTTCGAGCGCCTTTCTTATCGGCCCGCTGAAAATCGGTCGAAGTCTGGCGTTACCAGGTATAATGCTGACGTCAACAATGGACGCTTCGATATACCCGTCCACGTGGCCAGTTCCGTTCGTTCTTGCCGACTGGTTCTGCTGGGCGCAGTTATTTATGGCGCCTTGCTTGCCGCAGGGGCCATTCGCAGGTCGCGGCCAGTCATCTTGCCCAGGAGGCCGAAAAGAGGGCTATCGCTGCCGAAATGGCCGTCTCAACGATGGCGTCCGTCGAGATTTGACAACAGACATATGGCGCGGCGCGAGCGCTGACGCTGTACGACTGACGCAAGCGGCTCTCAATCCTAGGCGTTGTCCTTGGTCCGTGTGAGGCGGCTTTCGCCTTCATCCGGGCCGAAGCAGCTTTCGAAATCATTGCAGTCCCGGCAACTGGGGGCGCTGCACAGCGAAAAACCTTCGGCCTCGCAGAGCTTTCGGTAAAAGTATTTTTTCCATTTCATGTTTTGGGTGTTGCCGGCCGCCAGCGTCGGAAAATGCGAGGCGAGCAGGCGGCCGAGGTCGGTTCGATTAAAAAGGCCAAGGTCCTGCCAGAGGTGGTCATTGCGCATCGCACGCCGGGCGATGATCTTGGCGAAGCGGGCGCTCGCCGGGTCGCCATGTCGGGCATGCGCCAGCAGCAGTCCATGCAGAAGTTCTTCTTCCAGATCCGGCTCGGGCTCGCTCACCTCTTTCAAGGCAAACGCGTTGATAGGAAAAGCAGGGAAACAGCGGACCAGGACATCGCGCAACTCGGCGCGCGAAAGTCCGGTTGCCTCCGTCGCCGTCGCCTCGCCGGCCTCGATCTCCTCGAGCGCACGTGAAAGCACACAGGCAAGCACATGCTGGTCGAACCTCCTCTCCAGCTCGATGTGCGGCCATTGGCCGGTGCTGAGCCGGGCATAATGTTGGGCAAATATGGTGCGTTCTCCTGGTTTCGTCCTATCAAATCATGCAGAGACCCGGCCTGCCGCAACATGGGTCGGGCAGTTCTTCGGTATGGCACTCCGGGTCGCCTCGCGTCGAGTAGTTCGGCAATTCTCGTCTGGTCCGTCGGCTCTGACGCAAATTCTGTGATTGGAAGAGGTGTTCGCGAACCCCTGCCCTGCCGTTTGCGCCTCACGGGGAACACTGGCGCCGGAAATGCCCCTGCAGAGTTGGACGTGAACCGTGCGGGACAGAGGTCGCGTGCTGAGTGCGGCCACATGGTTCAAGCCCGCCAGACTCTCGGTTGAATGAGTCCTCAAAGCGCGCAGCGGGTGAGTTCCAGCGCACGTTCAGGACAGGATCGCGCGCCCCGCGATGCAGGCAGTTCCTCCCCTTCCGCAACTTCAATGTCACCGGGCAGGATGTAGCCCTCGTCATCAAGCTTGAAGATGTCCGGCGCTTGCGCCGCGCATCGCGCGTGACCCTGGCATTTGGCCTTTTGGACGATGATGCGCATTGCGCTGCCTCCATTGTCTGTGCCCCGGGTCGGGGCGGGCCTAAGACCAGTCCAGGATCAAATTTTCGATCCCGAACACATGGCCGCCAGAAGTTATCGGTGCCGTACCCTGCTTGATCCTGAAAGCCGGGATGCGCGCCAACCACTCCTCCAGGCCAATGACAATCTCCCGCCGGGCAAGGTGTGAGCCAAGGCAACGGTGGGGACCATAGCCAAACGCTGCGTGGCGGTTGTCTTCCCGCTCCAAATCGATTGTGTTGGGGCATTCGAATTCCGCCGGGTCACGATTGGCAATCATCGTGGCGCAGGAAACATAGTCCCCCTTCCGGATCGGCGCGCCTTCGAAGTCGATATCTTTCGTAGCCACGCGGATCAACTGAATGGGCGGATAGGCCCGCAGCAATTCTTCGGTTGCGAGCGGGATGCGGTCCGGTTCGCTCCGCAGCAATTGCTGATCTTTGAGGTTGCGCGCGAGGTACGCCAAGTCAAAGCCTATAGCTGCTGCGACCGTGTCGAGCCCAGCGACGAAGACAAGCACGCCGATGCCGCGGACTTGGGTGTCCGTCAGCCGGCGGCCCTCGACCCGTGCCTGCACGATAAAGCTCATGAAATCGTCAACCGCCTCCTGGCGGCGCATGGCTGCAAGTTCGTCGATGAATGCCACGATCGTCCGGGCAGCCACAGGTCGTTCCTTATCGTCGCCGTGGAGCAGATCTTTCCCCCAGCCGACGAATGTATCGAGTCGGTCATCGGGCAACCCCAGAAAGCGAAGAAAGGTGCTCACCGCGAAAGGAAAGGCAAAATCCTTCATCACGTCGCAGCTTGTGCCCGACGCGGCGATCCTTTCGATCAGCTCGACCGCCCGTTCGCGGACAGCCGGTTCCAAAGCCAACACCCGCTTTGGCGAAAGCAGCGGATTGAGCAGTGAGCGAAAGACGCCATGGGCCGGTGGATCGAGCTCAAGCGGGATCGTCGGCCAGTTTTCACCCAGTATGGAGGAGAAGATGCTGCGATGGCTGGAAAAAGTCTCTGCGTCCTGCAGCACCTTCCGCTGGTCCGCGGCACGGGTGATGACCCAGGTACCCCGGCCATCTTGCGTGTTGTAGCGGGAGTAAAAGATCGGAGGCCCGTCATGTACGCAAGCGACAGCTGCGTGTGGATCCCCGTTGGGTGTTGGTGGCATCCCTGGCGATGTAAACAGGCTGAAGTCCCTCACCATTTCGGGCGGGACATGATCTGGAACGGGGTTGGTCGCCATTTTGTTTTCTCTACATTGGCGTTCATGGCTCGATTGAGATTGCACCGCTGTTCATAAAGTCGATTTCCAGCATGGGCACGTCTCTTGTCGGGCGCCTTCTAGATTCTGTCGCCTGATACAGCCCACCTGCACCAGCGCGGATGAGATCGGTTGCGAAGTCGATCAGAAGGGGCATCTCCGCCGCGCTGCGGGCATGAAGCAAAGCCGCCGCTTATCCCCGTTAGGGTTGAGAGGCTGGTCAATCACCTCTGAGCTCCGTGACGCACTGCTGATGCCCTGCTGATCAAGTTGTCGAAGCAAGTCGCGTGCCGGATAGGCGTACCCATGGCGCTGCACCAAGCAATGCCAGCCTGCACTAGGCCCGCCGCTGATGATCACCTGTCCATCATTCTTAGGACAACGTCCGACAACCGACATCCGTGGTCGGTTTTGTCGAGTCCGCGACATCGGGCTGTTCGGCTTGGCTGCTGCTGCACAGCCTTCCGGTCGACGAGCGAGGAGATCGCTCGCACGGCCCGGATTGAGCAACGACGCGATCCAGCGCAAGGTTCGGGTGCGGTCCGACAAGACCCGGCCGCGCTTCCGCTTCGGTTCGGCGCTGATGGCATATGCGTTGTTGTAGCCGCTGCAAGGATTTCCGGTCAGACGAGCGATGCACTCGTGCGCAGCGATCCGGCCGGCGACGAGCCTGACTGTATCGATGCGGTCAATTCCGGCGTGCACACCTGACCGTGCGTATGCGCTAACACGGCAAGCTCTATCGCACATGGACCTATATTTCCTCGCGAGCCGCTGTCGGAACGTGGCGCCGAGCCCTATGGCGGCCGGTTCAATCCTACGGGCCTGCCGGCTCTACACATCCCTGTCGGTCGGACCGGGAACGCGTGGCAGACTCTCGGCCAGAAACCGCCAGTCGCTGCGCTCGCGTTCGCCTTCCTTGCGCGTGCCGAAGAACTGGATGATCATCTTGCCGTCGGCGCCATAGGCTTCAACGGACGTGACGTGACCGTCCCTCGTCGGCTTGCGCACGGCCCAGACCTCGCGGATGTGATGGGTCCTAAGATGCAGATGGAAGGTCTCGTCTAGCACATTGATCCGCGGCCCGATCTGCTTGACCGACTTGATCGGGCCGGAATGGATCTGGATGCAACCACGATTGCCGACAAAGCACATGATCGGCATCTCGTCTTCGGCCGCCTGTTGGAACAGGGCGCCAACGGCATCATTGTCGAGCAGCCAGGCGTAATCCTCGTCGGCCATACGCATCGCCTGGCAGCGGCTGAGCTTCAGTGTTTTCAACATATGGTAGAACTGATGCACGTCGCTCAGCCGGCTCCAGTGCTCGCGTAGGTCGTCGACCGTGGCGGTTTGGTCTGGACTCACTGCGTTATCGCGCGCCCCGCTCGCCTCGACCGATATGATCGGCTCCTGGTCGGAGGATACGAGCTCTGCCGCCAGATTCTGATAGGCGTGCAGGTTCGAGGCGGGCCTGAGATGTATTTTGTGCATCGCCTCGCCGGTGGCATCAAAGAATTGCAGGCTGCGGCGGATCTCGGCTCCCTCGCGCTTCTCGACGGCGAAGCCATACGCCCACGCTTTCGGGAAGATGCGCAGGTCGATGTCGTCGCCGAGCACCATGGCATGCTGGTTGCCGGTGACCACTTTTTCGTAGACGCCGATCTTTTCGTGCACGGCACTTTCATTGCGGGTGAGCGCCATCACCTCGCCGACCGCTTCGAGGCCGGTCAGCAGATCATCGACGCGCGGCTCGATGCGCACCGCGCCGTGACCACAATGCGCCGCGACCAATTCCGCTTCCGAAATGCCCAATCGAGCGGCGAGATCATGCTCCCGGATTTTCGGATTGTCTTCGCACGCCCGCCGGATTTCGTCCGGCGACGGTTTCTCGCGCTGGTCCATGTCTTACCCCTGCTTCCACCTACGTGTGAGGATCAGCTGCCCTGCCGGTGAATCTTCAGCCGATCGGGCGCGCCGTAATGCTCGACCCTGATCTGCTGCTGGCCCGTGAACAAAGTGTCGCTGGACAGCGTGCGCACGTCGTCGCACCCGCGCGAAAACCGGGGGTGCTATCGGAGCGGCGAGACCCGAGTGACACGAGCAGGCACATGCCGATGGAATCTCATCGAGCCGGTCGGTGGCCACCGGGCGGTGGTGAGCGATTGTGGGTGTTGTCGCAATCGGCCAATCGGTCATTCGGATGCCACGGGCGGCGCTGCTTCGCCAAACAAAGCGTGTCTGACCCAGTCCTGACATGTTGCTCCCTTGCTTCGCCGCATCGATCGCGAGGGCACCCACGACACGATTGTGGATCGGCAGTCTCTTGCCGCCTCGCCAGTGGAGCTTCAAAAACCGTGCCAATTGCGCCGAAGCAGCTCAGAAGGAGTCTTCTGTAATGGTCATTGGTTTAATGTGAGTTCAGCCAACAACTCAGGCCCAACATCCCGCGTGGCGGACCCGACAAACCCGACAGTACGTGTCGGTTGGCCGACACCTTCGCAGCAATGGACTCACAAGAACCACCGCAGGGTCAGAGATGCCGCGCTGTGTTGAAACGGTTTTCGCTTTGGCACGGTGCATGCAGCGTGATGCGCAAGCAGGTCCCGGACTGAGGAGAATGGAGCCATGATTACGCTCACCGACAACGCTGTTGCCGCCATCAAGACTGCTCTTTCCCGCGCCAGCGAGCCGGCGGAAGGCTTTCGCATCATGGTCCAGGCCGGCGGCTGCGCCGGCTTCAAATACTTAATGGGCCTGGAGAGCGTGTCGCGCGAGGGCGACGCGATCACCGAGACAGATGGGATCAAGCTGTTCGTGGACGCGGGCTCCCAACCCCATGTCGCGGGCATGACCGTCGACTTCCTCACCGGGCTCGAATCTTCCGGCTTTGTCTTCGATAACCCCAACGCGCGCGAGAAGTGCGGCTGCGGCAAGTCCTTCAGTTGATCGCCCGAAGCGCCTGTGCGGGTCCATGAAGCGATTGCCGCCAACGGACTCTTTTGCGGAAGAGGAGGCTTACATGGCCGGCACAACAGATGTCCCCGTCCTCAACAACAAGGCAAGGTCAAAGCCGATCTCGGGACCGGCAATCGCTTCCGGTAGGATGCAAAGAACGTCGCCTGCCGAAACAGTTCGGTTCCTGGTGGCACCCAAGCTGCTGGCGGCCAAATCGCGCCGCTGCGCCAAATTCGGCTTATCGATAACGTTGTCGTGTTCGGGCGTCCTTACCTGCGGGCTGACGGCGGCGACTGCGGACTTGTCCGTGTCGACGCCGATCCGGTCTAAGTCAAACTCTCGGGCGTCCGCGCCGGCTGCCAGTTCGGGCCCATCAACATCAACGGCATGCGCCAGAGGCTTAATGAGGCGGTCGCACGCTCGCGTCATTCCGGTCAACTGAGGATCGCACATGAAACCTGTCTACCTCGACAACAACGCAACCACACGGGCCGATCCTGAGGTCGTGCAAGCGATGTTGCCGTTCTTTAGGGATCAATTCGGCAACCCTTCGTCGGCGCACGCTCTTGGCGCCTCAGTCAGTGCGGCGGTGAGAAAGGCGCGGAGGCAGTTGCAAGCTCTGATCGGCGCGGAGTTCGACGATGAGATCACCTTCACCTCGGGTGGGACAGAAAGCGACAATGCAGCGCTTCTTTCGGCGCTCGAGGCGACGCCCAACCGAACCGAGATCGTGACGTCCGCGGTCGAGCATCCCGCCGTGCTGACGCTCTGCGCGCATCTTGAGAAGACCCGCCGCGTCAAGGTGCACAGGATCCCGGTGGATTGCCGTGGCCGGCTCGACCTCGACGCCTATATGGCCGCCCTCACCCCGCAGGTGGCAATCGTCTCGATAATGTGGGCGAACAATGAGACTGGTGTGATCTTCCCCGTGGCCAGGCTTGCCGAGTTGGCCAAGGAAGTGGGCGCCCTTTTCCATACCGATGCTGTGCAGGCGGTCGGCAAGCTTTCGATGGACCTGAAGTCGACCGCAATCGACATGCTGTCGCTCTCCGGCCACAAGCTGCACGGGCCGAAAGGGATCGGCGCGCTTTTCGTAAAACGTGGCGTCAATTTCCACTCGCTGATCAAGGGGGGCCACCAAGAACACAACCGGCGTGCTGGCACCGAGAATACGCCCGGCATAGTCGGGCTCGGCATGGCGGCCGAACTCGCCTTGAAATTCATGGACGACGAGACCACACGGGTAAAGTCGCTCCGCGACCGTTTAGAGGACGGAATTCTCCAGCGCATCCCCAGCACCTGTGTCACTGGTGATCCCCTGGAACGGTTGCCCAACACCGCAAACATCTCCTTCGAACATGTCGAAAGTGATGGAATTCCACTCCTCCTCAGCCGCGTGGGCATCGCGTGTTCCTCCGGCTCCGCCTGCACCTCCGGCTCTCTGGAACCGAGCCATGTCCTGAGCGCGATGAAAACGCCACACGCGGCAGTCCGCTTCTCCTTGGCGCGGGACAACGGCGAAGCGGACGTCGACCGGGTGCTCGAGGTCATGCCGGCAATCGTGGAGAAGCTGCGTGGCTTTCCCAGTTCTGGGCCAGGTAAGCGAAGCTCCGAAGACGTTCAATCCGGTCTATGCCTGAGCGGCAGCAGAACAGGCTACCGTTCATGACCCGTCATGTCTTTCTCAACGATACGACCTTGCGCGATGGCGAGCAGGCGCCCGGCGTGGCCTTTACCACGACGGAAAAGCTGGAGATCGCCGAGTCTCTTGCGGCGGCCGGCGTCACAGAGATCGAGATCGGCACGCCGGTCATGGGCGCCGACGAGATCGAAACAATTCGCGCCGTGGTCGCGCGGTGTCTCCCGGTTCGGCTCATGGCCTGGCGCCGGATGACGTCGCTGGATCTCGATGCAGCGATCGAGAGCGGCGTCCACGCCGTCAATCTATCGCTGCCTGCGTCGGACATCCAACTTGCCGCCAAGCTCGGCCTCGATAAGGCGGGAGCGCTCCAGGTCATCGAACATATGGTCAGGCGCGCAGCCGCCGCCGGCTTCTTCGTCGCGGTGGGCTGCGAGGATGCCTCGCGGGCCAATCGGGATCATCTCGCCCGCGTCATCGAGACGGCTGCACGCGCCGGCGCAAGCCGCGTCAGGCTAGCCGACACAGTCGGCGTTCTCGACGCGTTTTCGACCTTCGAACTTGTCGCCCAGCTCGTGGCGCAGTCTCCAATCGACCTTGAATTTCATGCGCACAACGATCTCGGACTTGCTGCCGCCAACACGCTGGCCGCGATCCGCGCAGGCGCGCGCCATGCGTCCGTCACCGTCCTGGGGCTCGGCGAGCGTGCGGGCAATGCCGCGCTGGAAGAGGTGGCCGCCGCGATGGCGGTCTTCGACGGCGCGGATACCGGCATCGAGCTGACCGCATTGCCCGACCTCGCCGCCCAGGTGGCTTGGGCCGCCCGCCGGCAGACCGCGGCCATTAAGCCGGTCGTCGGCGCCGATGTTTTCACGCACAAATCCGGCATTCACGTCGCAGGGCTGCTGAAGGACTCGCGCACTTATCAGGGGCTCGATCCGGCTCTCGTCGGCCGCTGCCGGCGTATCGTCATCGGCAAGCATTCCGGCGCCACTGCGATTGCCCATGTGCTGAGCGAAAGCGGTCGCGATCTCGACCCGGATCTGGCAGCCGCGATGGTGGCCCGCGTCCGGCGCGAGGCGGCCGAGACCAAATCGACCGTCACTGCAACTCAACTGGTCGAGCTCTACGATGGAATGTGCAGCGAGGCATCCCTCGCGGAGCTGTGCGGGTCCAGGTCAGCCGTGCGCGAGCGCACCGACACCACAGTTTTCCGACCAGGGAGAATGCAATGAATTGTTCCGCTGACAGCCGCCCCATCGACGTCACCGACATCCTCGCACGACTGAAGCGCCTGTCGGCTGCGGAGGAGTTCTTTGCAGTCCTTGGCGTCTCCTATGACCCGAAAGTGCTGAATGTCTCGCGGCTCCACATCATGAAGCGCGTGGGCCAATACCTTGCCGAAGAAGATTTCTCCGGTCTGCCCGACCAGGTGATTGCCGCGCGGGTGCGGGCGACGCTCGAACGCGCTTACGAGGACTTCGCGATTTCCTCGCCGCTCACGCATCGGGTCTTCAAGGTGCTCAAAGACCACGATCCGAACAAACCTGCCACGCCGGGCCGCACCTTTGTCCCGTTCGACTCCGTACTGAAGCGGTTCGGACAGGAATGACCGCGACACGGGTTGCGACGCGACAATGTCGAGAAGCCGACAAATCCGGTCATCACCACGGCGCCCTCAGAAGCAACCAATCGCAGAGGGGGCACGCAAAACAGTTGGCACGAATGATGCAAACCAAGGAGATGAACCGCCAAGCCCGCATCCGGACAGGAGCCTGGAGAAACCGCCAATGCACATCGTAATCTGCATCAAGCAGGTGCCGGACTCGGCACAGATAAGGGTCCATCCGGTGACGAACACGATCATGCGCCAGGGTGTTCCGACTATCATCAACCCTTACGACCTGTTCGCCCTCGAAGAAGCCCTCAGACTGCGCGACTCCTATGGTGGCGAAGTCACCGTGCTCACTATGGGTCCGCCCATGGCAGAGGACGCGCTGCGCAAGGCGCTCGGTTACGGCGCCGACCGAGCGGTGCTCTTGACCGACCGCTATTTTGCCGGCTCCGACACGCTCGCGACCTCGTTCGCCCTTTCCCAGGCAATCGCGAAGGTTGGCGAGACGTTCGGCACGCCAGACCTCGTCTTCACCGGCAAGCAGACGATCGATGGCGACACCGCCCAGGTCGGGCCCGGCATCGCCAAGCGCCTCGGACTCCTGCAGTTGACCTATGTCGCGAAGATCGCCTCTATCGACCTTGCTGCGCGCGAGATCAAGGTTGAGCGCCGCTCCGAAGGCGGCACACAGATGCTGAAGAGCAGGCTACCTTGCCTGATCACCATGCTGGAAGGCACAAACGAGATCCGCCGGGGCTCGATCCAGGACGCCCTGTGCGCCGCGCGCAGCCAGGTCTTGAAATGGAGTGCGGCCGACGCCGGCATTGAGGATCTCACCAAATGCGGCCTGCGCGGTTCACCGACGGTCGTCAAGCGCGTTTTCGCCCCTCCTGCGCGGGCGGAAAAGGCGGCAAAAATCGACACCGCCGAGATGGCTTTGCGCGATGTCGCTGACGAACTCATCACGGCAATCTTCACCCGCCAGCCGGCATTGGAACATGAGCTCGCCTTCAACGGCGGCGCGTGAGAGGGCAAGGATCAGACGATGTCGAACGCGAACCGAGAAACCCCTCGCCCTGCCGCCGGCCGTGCCGGAATAAAGAAGGAGCTGCCCGCGCATTTCAAGGACTACCGGCACATCTGGGTTTTCATCGAGCTCGAACGCGGCCAGGTCCATCCCGTATCATTCGAACTGCTCGGCGAAGGCCGCAAGTTAGCAGACAAGCTTCAGGTCCAGCTTGCAGGCGTCGTGCTTGGACCGCCGGGAGAGGCCATCGGGAACGCCGTTGCCGAAGCGTTCGCTTATGGCGCCGACCTTGTCTACATCGTCGAGGCGCCGCTGCTCGCCGACTATCGGAACGAGCCATTCACCAAGGCGATGACGGATCTGGTCGATACCCACAAACCCGAGATCCTTCTTCTCGGTGCCACCACACTCGGCAGGGATCTTGCCGGCTCCGTGGCGACGACCTTGCAGACAGGGCTCACGGCCGACTGCACCGAACTTGATGTGGATACCGACGGTTCGCTCGCCGCCACCCGTCCGACTTTCGGCGGTTCCTTGCTGTGCACGATCTATACGCTCAATTTCCGCCCCCAGATGGCGACAGTGCGACCGAGGGTCATGCCCATGCCACCGCGGGCGGATAAACCGGTCGGGCGTGTCATCCGGCACAAGCTCTCGGTAGCCGAGGACGAGATCGTTACCAAAATCCTGGGCTTCCTGCCGGATAGTCAGTCGGCAAAGGCAAATCTTGCCTATGCCGACGTCGTGGTTGCGGGAGGCCTGGGTCTAGGCGCGGCGGAGAACCTGCAGCTGGTGAAGAATCTCGCGCGGGCAATTGGTGCCGAGCATGGCTGTTCGCGCCCGTTGGTCCAGAAGAGCTGGATGCCGGCTGATCGGCAGATCGGCCAAACTGGCAAGACCATCCGGCCGAAGCTTTACATAGCGGCTGGGATTTCCGGCGCCGTCCAGCATCGGGTTGGCGTGGAGGGGGCGGATCTCATCGTGGCCATCAACACCGACCCGAACGCGCCGATTTTCGATTTCGCTCACCTCGGGATCGTCACCGACGCGATCCGCTTCCTGCCCGCACTGACGGAAGCCTTCACCCGGCGGCTGTCGCCCCACAGTCGCGATAAGCTTGCGAGCTAAGGGATGGACATGATTGAGGAACAATTCGACGCCATTGTTATTGGGGCCGGCATGTCCGGAAACGCAGCTGCTTACACCATGGCCAGCCACGGCCTGAAGGTGCTGCAGTTGGAGCGGGGTGAATATCCGGGCTCCAAGAATGTCCAGGGTGCCATCATGTACGCGAACATGCTGGAGAAGATCATCCCGGATTTCCGGGACGATGCGCCTCTCGAGCGGCATTTGGTTGAACAGCGGCTTTGGGTGATGGACGACACATCCCATACCGGGATTCACTATCGGTCGGACGACTTCAATGAGGCGAAGCCCAACCGCTACACGATCATCCGTGCCCAGTTCGATAAATGGTTTTCGCGTAAGGTGCGCGCGGCCGGCGCGACGGTTCTGTGCGAGACGACCGTGACGGAACTCATCCGTGACGCCAAGGACAGGGTGATCGGCGTCCGCACAGACCGGGCCGGCGGAGCCATCTACGCGGACGTGGTCGTCCTCGCAGAAGGTGTCTGCGGACTGCTTGGCACGCGGGCCGGCCTGCGCGAGATGCCGAAGCCGCAAACCGTGGCGCTCGCCGTCAAGGAAATGCATTTCCTGCCCGAAGAGGTCATTGAGCAGCGGTTCGGCCTCAAAGGCGATGAAGGCTGCGTGATCGAGGCGGTGGGCACGACCTCCCGCAGCATGGCCGGGCTCGGCTTCCTCTACACCAACAAGGAGTCGATCTCACTGGGCATTGGCTGCCTCGTCTCCGATTTCGCCGCGATGGTCGAGAGCCCTTACGTCCTCCTCGACGCCTTAAAAACCCATCCTTCGATCCGGCCGCTGATCGCCGGCTCGGAAGTGAAAGAATATTCCGCGCATCTCATTCCCGAAGGCGGCTACAAGGCTATTCCGCAGCTCTTTGGCGACGGTTGGGTCGTGGTCGGCGATGCCGCGCAACTGAACAACGCCATTCACCGCGAGGGTTCGAACCTCGCCATGACCTCCGGCCGCATCGCGGCTGAGGCAATCATCGAGGTCAAGAGCCGCAACGGTCCTATGACCAAACGGAATCTCGCCCTTTACAAAGCCATGCTGGACAAGTCCTTCGTGGTCAAGGACCTAAGGAAATACAAAGACATGCCGGCCTTGCTCCACACCAATTCCTGCAATTACTTCACGGCTTATCCGCGGTTGATGTCGCAAGCCGCGCAGAACTTCATGCGTGTCGACGGCACGCCGAAGATCGAGAAGGAAAAGGCGACCACGGCGGCCTTCATCAAGGCGCGCTCCCGCTGGGGGCTGGTCAGCGACGCGGTTCGCCTTGCATTGGCGTGGCGCTGAGGGGAGACGAAATGACGATCGCAGTGACGAAGTCACGTGTCGAGGACAAGCTTTACCAGAACCGCTACTTGGTGGATTCCGGCCGTCCGCATATCAAAGTGCTACCGCACGAGAGGCCAAGCGCGAACTTGCTCGCGCTGACCCACGTCTGCCCGGCGAAATGTTATGAGTTGAACGACAAAGGTCAAGTGGAGATCACTGCCGACGGCTGCATGGAGTGCGGCACCTGCCGGATTTTGTGTGAGACCAGTGGCGAGATCGAGTGGAACTATCCACGCGGCGGTTTCGGAGTCCTCTTCAAATTCGGATGACCGACGCACGCACGTATCAAGAGGGTTAGTCTTGGTTACACCTGAGGTCGCGACCAACGCCAAGTCTCATCTTTGCTTGAATCGCCTCGCAACGAAGAGAAGCTCGTGAATACTGTGCTTTCAGAATTCAGACTCAGACACAAAAGGAGGAGCACTCTGGACGACAACCGCTGAGGTGTTTCCATGGCTCACGTACCGCAAGATCGGGTCGACGAGGTGGCACCTCGGGATACCCGCCCTGAACCGCCCATCAAAAGCATGCCCCAAGCAGATATCGCGCTCAGGGGACTCTACGAGATATCGAAGGTGCTGACCGCCCCCAGCGAGCTGGAGATTACGCTCGCCAATGTCGTGAACATCCTGCCTTCGTTTCTGCAGATGCGTCACGGAGCAATCGTCGTCCTGGACGCTGAAGGAGAGCCGGAGATTGCCGCAACTGCCGGCAATACCCACGCACCTCAATCAGGCACTCGCCGCGTCATACCACAGGCCATAACAGATCAAATCGTCGCTACGGGGACGCCGCTCTTCATACCGGACGTCCGCAAGTCCCAACTATTTCAAGCTGACCTTCAAACATCTTCGAGCAGCGGCACCATCCCAATTGCCTTATCGGTATCCCGCTAAAGGCTGATCATAAAATCCTTGGGACATTGTCGATCGACCGCGCCGGAGACGGCGCCACCGACTTTCGCGACGACGAGGACACATACTTCCTGACGATGGTCGCCAACCTTGTCGGCCGGACGATCCGTCTCCATCGCATTCTGAGTACAGATCGTCAGCGGTCTGTCCATGAGCAATGGAGACCGGAGACATCGCCCAACGAGGGGAGGACCTACGACCCTGCCCGGCATGCGGATGTCAAAATCGACGGGATCATCGGGGAAAGCCCCGCACTCAAGCAGGTGCTCGAAACCGTCTCGGTCGTAGCAGGGACCAATTCCACCGTGCTACTGCGGGGTGAAAGCGGCACCGGCAAGGAATTCTTTGCGCAAGCCATCCATAAGCTCTCACGTCGGAGGAAGAAGTCTTTCGTCAAATTGAACTGCGCCGCACTGTCTGAAAGCGTTCTGGAGTCAGAACTGTTTGGGCATGAAAAGGGCGCTTTCACGGGTGCTATCTCCCAGCGCGCCGGTCGTTTTGAATTGGCAAATGAGGGAACGCTGCTACTTGATGAAATCGGCGAGATTTCGCCGGCCTTTCAAGCCAAGCTGTTGCGTGTCTTGCAGGAAGGCGAGTTGGAGCGAGTCGGCGGCACCAAAACGCTACAGGTCGACGTGCGCCTCATATGCGCCACCAACAAGGACCTCGAGACGGCCGTCATAAAAGGGGAGTTCAGGGCCGACCTTTATTACCGCATCAATGTGGTGCCAATTATCCTGCCTCCGCTCAGAGAGCGACCCGGCGATATTCCACGCCTTGCGAACGCCTTCCTTAATCGATTCAACAAGGAGAACGGTCGCGCACTCGCCTTCGCGCCGTCGGCGCTTGACCTGATCTCGCAATGCTACTTCCCTGGTAACGTCCGCGAGCTGGAGAACTGCGTCCAAAGGACGGCCACACTTGCGCGTTCAAGGACGATCACGCCATCCGATTTCGCCTGTAAGAAGAGCCAGTGCCTTTCCTGGCTCCTCTGGAAGCGAGCCGACCGCTCGAATGGCGGCAATACCATCGACGATCTCGCACGGGTCAACGCAGTGCCGGTCGGATTGCGGCTGCCGGCCAGTCGCATCGGTGCCTCCGCAGGCAACGTTTCTCCCGTTACGGCCGGCGATCCGAACGATCCCGCTTGTCCCCCGCGTCTGACGGAACGCGACCGGCTGATCGACGCGATGGACAAGGCCGGTTGGGTTCAGGCCAGGGCGGCTCGTATCCTCGGCCTCACGCCGCGGCAAATCGGCTACGCCCTGCGCCGGCATGGTATCGAGGTGAAGAAATTCTAGACGTTGTGATGACGTCAAACGTAAGCCCGGAGTAGTCTCCCTCACACTCTGCGCGCCAAGGCTGGTAGCCTTCGCGACCCGATTTGCTTGTCCACTGTCGGAAGCCCGACAAAGGTGTGTCGGAGCAATCCGACGGAATCCGACACGAAAGCCAATTCGTGAACCAAAACCGCTCTTTGAGCTGGCATAGCTCTTGCGGTTTGAACTGCGACATTCACCCAGCAACGGAGCCGTTCGATGTCCGCACCGGCAATTTCGCTTGAGAGCCTCAGCACGACATTCGATGACCAGTTGCTTGCCACCGTGAAAGCCGGTGGCTGCGCGTCTTCGTCCTGCGGCTCGTCGATAAAGCCGGACGACACGGATCCGGCTGTCTGGGACAAGATCAAGGATCACCCCTGCTTTTCAGAAGAGGCGCATCACTATTTCGCGCGCATGCACGTCGCGGTCGCGCCCGGCTGCAATGTCCAGTGCAACTACTGCAATCGCAAATATAACTGCGCCAACGAAAGCCGGCCTGGGGTGGTCTCCGAAAAGCTGACGTCCGACCAGGCGCTACGCAAGGTGATCGCGGTCGCCAACGAGGTGCCGCAGCTTTCCGTGCTCGGCATCGCCGGACCTGGCGATGCCTGTTACGACTGGAAGAAGACGAAGGCAACGTTCGAACGAGTCGCCAGGGAAATCCCAGACATCAAGTTTTGCATCTCCACGAATGGGCTCGCGCTGCCGGACCATGTCGATGAGCTTGCCGACATGAATGTCGATCACGTGACGATCACCATCAACATGGTCGACCCTGAGGTCGGTGCAAAGATCTATCCTTGGATCTTTTACGACCATCGCCGCTACTTCGGCATCGAAGCCGCCCGGATCCTGCACGAGCGGCAGATGTTGGGTCTGGAGATGCTGACCGCGCGCGGCATCCTCACCAAAATCAATTCGGTGATGATCCCCGGCGTGAACGATGAGCATCTGATCGAGGTGAATAGATGGGTCAAGGAGCGAGGCGCGTTCCTGCACAACCTCATGCCGCTGATTTCGGACCCGGCGCACGGCACGCACTACGGACTGAGCGGGCAACGCGGCCCAAACGCAATGGAGATGAAGGCTCTTCAGGATCGTGTCGAAGGCGGCGCCCAGTTGATGCGCCACTGCCGGCAGTGCCGGGCAGATGCCGTCGGCCTGCTCGGTGAGGATCGTGGCCAGGAATTCACACTCGAGCGGATTCCCGGCGAGGTCACCTACGATGCCAGCAATCGCAAGGCCTATCGGGAGCTGGTCGCGGAGGAGCGCCGTGATCACGTGGCGGCTAGGAGAGAAGCGATCGGATTGGTCAAGGCAGCGAGCCCCGGCAAGTCCCTTCTCTTCGCGGTGGCGACCAAGGGCGGCGGCCGCGTCAATGAACATTTCGGCCATGCGAAGGAATTCCAGGTTTATCAAGCCTCGCTGAGAGGGATCAGTTTTGTCGGGCATCGGAAGGTCGAGCAGTATTGCCTCGGCGGCTGGGGCGGAGAAGCCGCCCTCGATGGCGTCATCGCAGCGCTTGAAGGCATAGATATCGTGCTGTGCGCCAAGATCGGAAACTGCCCGCAGGATCAGCTCGCGGACGCTGGAATCCGAGCCACCGACACTTATGCCCATGACTATATCGAGACCGCAATCAGCGCGATTTACGCCGCCGCGTGTGGGACCCCCGCACTCGCGGCGACGGCCTGAGCTGTCTCATTCATTCGGACCAGGAGTTAAAATGGCTTTCAAGATCATCGCATCCCAATGCACCCAATGCGGCGCCTGCGAATTCGAATGTCCCTCCGGCGCGATCAAGTTCAAAGGCGAGAGCTACGTGATCGAGCCCCACAAGTGCACCGAGTGCGAGGGGGTCTTCGATGCGCAGCAATGTGCCTCGGTATGCCCGGTGCCGAAGACCTGCGTTCCTGCGTGACGGACATTGGGCTGCCGACATGGTCGGGGCTGCCTGCGCAGGACGCCTGGAACGCCTTGTTCACAATCTGCAGCCTCAAGGGAAAATCAGGGAACGGACATGTCGCTCGGACGCGAAGAGGAGGTCGAAATCCGCAGGCCTCCACGATTCATGCCGGGAGAGCGGGTACGTGCCACTCGCCATATAAAAAATGACGGCACCTATCCTGGCAGGGAGATCGGCGAAAATCTCGTGCGGAAGGGCGACGAGGGATATGTGCGCGACATTGGCACCTTTCTCCAGCAGTTCTTCATCTATGCGGTCGAATGGATCGACCGTGGCACCGTCGTCGGCATGCGAGCGCGTGAACTGATGAGCCTCGACAAAGCCGAGGCGCCCTGCAGTGCTGATAGCAATACCAATGAAGGGACGGCCAGATGAAAGTCATGATCCGCAGGACCGATGCTGGCTTGTCGGCGTATGTCCCGAAGAAGGACCTCGAAGAGCCGATCATCAAGCTCGAGAAGGAAGAGTTGTGGGGCGGAACTGTGACGCTCAGGAACGGGTGGCGGCTCCTCCTACCCGATCTTCCACGGGATACGCGTCTGCCGATCACCGTCGAGGCAAGGAAGGTTTCCGAAGAGGACTGATGCTGCCCGTTCACAAGGTGCGTCGCGAGGAAACGAGCATGAACACGATCCTGACATCGGGCCACCTGGTCATCGTGCGGGACAGTTTTGCCGAAAAGCTGCTTGACCTGGCGAAGGAAGCGCTCGCCGCCGATCAGGTGATCCCCTATCTCGGTCCGGGTCTTCTTGGGTTCAACTGTGCGGAACCGCCTGTGCCGCATGCGCCCGAGGTCGTTGCCGCGGCACTCAATGCACGGGCGCCAGCCCCTTCCAGGATCCGCACCAATATGTGGTCGGTTGCGCAGTTCATCGAACAGCGCCGGCATCGCCGGACGCTTCAAGCTTGGATGACCGACATATTCGCAGCGCCGGTGGCGCCTACCCTCCTCCACGCCTGGCTCGCAAGGCTGCCGCTCTCCCTCATCGTCGACAGCTGGTACGACGGCGCGATGCGCACGGCTCTCGTAGAGACCGGCCGAACGGACGTCGTTGAGATACAAGGCGTCACGCGGGCGAACGAAATCGGTAACATTTGGACGAAAACCTACGATTTGTCCGGGAGGGAACTCGACCCCCGATCGGGGGCAAAGACGGTTCTCTATACACCTCACGGGAGTATTAGGCCGGCGCAAAACTTTCTCGTCGCAGATTCCGACTATGTCGAAGTCCTGACCGAAATCGATATCCAGACACCGATCCCAGACGTGGTGAAGGAACGGCGCATCACCCGTGGACTTTTCTTCGTTGGCTGCCGCTTCAACGATCAGATGCTGCGCACCTACGCCAGGCAGATCATGAAGCGCTCCCGAGGTCCACATTGCGCGGTAATGGACGCGGAAACGCTGACCAGAAACGAAGCGCGTTTCCTTGCGGCAAGCGGAATCACGGTGATCGACATGCCAGTAAGTGAAGCCGCGGCTCGGCTTATAGGAACGGGCACTGCTGCAGGTGGTGGACAGGATTAACAATGGCGGGCCCCTTTGATGATTGGTCCTTCGGCTTGCCTCGAAGGCGCAAAATGCAGTCGGGAATACACCCGTGAGCAGTGATGCTATCGGCAGCGCAACGAACGCTCTAAATTCGTTGACCCATGTGGAAGCGGCGCGCTGGGGCCGGGATTTGAGTACGCTGTTGCGCATCACGCGTATGAATTTGCGGCATCCCTGGCAGGTCGCCTTCGCTATGGGCTCGACGGTCCTGGCGGCAATCCTCCAGTTGCTCATTCCCCAGCTTCTCGGCCGGGCCGTCGACCTGACCCAGACAGCCATCGGGGGCGGTGTCGCGGGGACCGCGGCAGGACAAGCGCTCTGGATCCCGGCTCTCCTGCTGCTCGCCGTCAGCGCGCTACGCGGCCTTTTCACGATGGCGCAGAACTATTTTGCCGAAGCCGTCGGGCATCATGTCGCGTACGAACTGCGGCTCGCCTACTACGACAAGATCCAGCGTCTCAGCTTTTCCTTTCACGACCGGGTCCATTCAGGCGATCTGATCACCATCGGAATGCTCGATCTCCAAGGCGTGCGGATGTATTTTTCCACCGCGCTCGTTCGCGTGCTCCTGCTCACCATGCTGATCGGGATCGGCGCCTACATGATGATCTCGACCGATCCCATGCTCGGCCTGGTCGCGCTGAGCTTCGTGCCTTTTGTCGCCTGGCGCTCATCGGCCACACAGCTTAGGCTGCGCGCCACCTGGCTCGACCTGCATGAGCGGCTTTCAGTACTAAGCCGCGTGATGGAGGAAAATCTCGCAGGCATCCGCGTGGTCCGCGCTTTTGCGGCTCAAGCCTATGAGATGCTGAAGTTCGACGGCGCTTCCAAGAACGCGCTCGACCTCGCCAACGACCGCGTCGACATTTACGTGCCCAGCACGTCGGCGATGACCTTGTCCCTCTTTTTCGCAATGGGATTGGTGCTCTGGATCGGTGGCAGCAAGCTCGTCGCTGGCGAGATCAGCGTCGGAACGGTGGCGACCTTCCTGACCTTCATGACAATCCTGCAAATGCCAGTCCGCCAGATCGGCCTCATGGTCAATGCCTTTGCCCGCGCTTCTAGCTGCGGTTCGCGGCTTTTCGGTCTCCTCGACCAGGAGATCACAATCAGGGATGCTCTCGAGGCCAGACCGCTCGAGATAAGCGACGGCACTCTGCGCTTCCACAATGTCTCGTTTGCGTACCCCAGCGCCGAAAACCGCGCCATTCTGAAGAACCTCAGCTTTGAGGCCCGTAGAGGCGAGACGATCGCGATCGTCGGTCCGCCGGGTTCGGGCAAATCGACGATGGCTCATCTGGTCCCCCGCTTTTACGACGTGACCGGTGGCGCCATCACGCTGGACGGCCAGGACATACGCAATGTCACCCTCGCGACGCTTCGCAAGGCGGTCGCCGTCGTACAGCAGGATGCATTCCTATTCACCACCACGATCGAGAACAACATCGCTTATGGCGATCCCTGGGCGAAGAGACAGCGAATCGAACGCGCTGGCGAATTCGCCCAGCTCCACAACTACATCCTCGGGCTCCCAGCAGGCTACGAGACGGTCGTGGGCGAACGCGGCGTCTCTCTCTCTGGCGGCCAGCGCCAGCGTCTCACGATTGCTCGCACCATGATGCTGCGCCCCTCCGTCGTCGTTTTCGACGACGCAACGGCCGCGATCGATGCCGGCACCGAGCAGCGCATCCGCGCGGCGATGCGGCGCTTCGCCAAGGATCGGGTGACGATCATCATCGCGCACCGGCTGAGTGCGCTTATGCATGCCGATCAGATCCTTTTTGTCGATAACGGCGAAATCGTAGAACGCGGCACGCATCAAGAGCTTTTGGCGAAGCGGGGACGCTACAGGGCCCTTTACGATCTCCAGACGCGCCCGGGTGATGACATTATGACCCAGTATGGGGGCGCCCGCTGATGGCGCAGGGCCGCGCCGGCGAACTCGAAGCCGAACGTGACGACGGCAGACGCCCTCCGCGCGCGGTTGTCGGCTCGCACCGCATCGAGGAGGAGATGTTCGGCCGGGCTTTCGACAAGAGCATCCTCCGGCGCATCTGGGCCTTCGTCCGTCCCTATCGGGCCAGGGTAGTCATCACGATTGCAGCAATGCTGATCTTCACGGGGACGCAGCTTCTCATCCCGTTGATCATCCGCTACGCGATCGACCAGGGCATGAACCCGGCAAGGACCGATCGCTCAGCCCAGCTTGCGGCCGTCGGCGCGTTCGTCTTGGCGATTTTGGTCAATTTCGCTGCCGGCTACATGCAGGAAACTGTGGTTGGGAAAGTGGCCGAAACTGTCCTGTTCGACATCCGCCGCGCCATGTTTGGCCATCTGCAGAAGGTTTCGCTCTCCTTCATGGACAAGACCGAGGTCGGACGCCTCATGTCGCGCCTGCAAGGCGACGTCAACTCCATACAGGAATTCCTCGAAACCTCGGTATATTCCGTAGGCGATGTTGCGCTCCTCTTCGGCATCGTTTTCGTAATGCTGTCGCTCGACTTCCGCCTCGGCCTCCTGACGCTCTCGGTTCTGCCGGTCCTGGTGATCGTCCGCATTGTCTGGCTGCCGCGTGCCCGCGACGCCTTCATGGCCGCACACGAGACTAATTCCGTCGTCAACGGCGCGCTGGCCGAAGCCATTCACGGCGTGCGCACCGTCCAGTCAATGGACCGCCAGCAGGTGAATTTCATCCTTTTTGACGACAAGGCCCATGCCAACCTCAGGACCCACCTGATCGCTGCCAAATATGCACTGGTCATGGTGCCTATCGTCGATGGCCTCACCGGCCTCGCCATGGCCGCCGTTATTGTGGTCGGCGGCTCGATGGTCATGAATGGCCGCATAGATGTGGGCGTATTGGTTGCCTACCTATTTTACATCCAGCGCTTCTTTGACCCGATCCGCTCACTCACCCTGCAATATTCGGTCATGCAGCGCGCCATGGCCTCAGGCAAGCGCCTGACCGATGTGCTCGACGTCAAGATCGATGTTCAGGACAAACCCAATGCCGAGGTGCTTTCGCCCGAAATGGACGGCTCGGTCGAGTTCAGGGACGTCACCTTCGGCTACAATCCGAACCGTTCGGTGCTGAAAAATGTCTCCTTCCGGGTCAATCCCGGCGAGACGGTCGCACTGGTGGGGCCGAGCGGTTCTGGCAAATCGAGCGCGATGGCCCTGGTCCACCGCTTCTATGATGTTCAGCAGGGCCAAGTGCTGGTCGGCGGACATGATGTGCGCGATCTCACCCAGGAATCGCTCGGCCGCCAGGTCGCCATGGTGCTGCAGGAGCCGTTCCTGTTCACCGGGACGGTCTTCGAGAACATTCGATACCACAAGACGGAAGCCACGCGCGACAAGGTGATCGAGGCCGCCAAGGCGGTCGGCGCCCACGATTTCATAATGAGCCTCGCCGACGGGTATGAGACCCAACTTGGCGAACGCGGCGACAACTTATCTCTCGGCCAGCGCCAGCTTATCAGTTTCGCCCGCGCCCTCGTCGCCGACGCCAAGATCCTCGTGCTCGACGAAGCTACCGCCAACATCGACAGCTACACGGAAATGCAGATTCAGAAGGCTCTGGTAAAGCTGCTTGAAGGGCGCACTGGCCTCGTCATCGCCCACCGTCTTGCCACGACCCGGGGTGCCAACCGCATCATCGTGCTTCAGAATGGCCAAGTTATTGCGACTGGCAATCACGATCAGCTAATAGCCATGGGGGGCCTGTATTCCAAACTCTACAATCTCAACTACGCCTCCTTCGACGATATTCCCGAACACGATACGACCGTACAAGCCGGCTCCCAGACCTGACGTCTTGTCGGCCTTGTGGTACTGGCATTGACTTCGGGCGTGCCGGCGGACACTCAGGCCGCCGCAGACGAGGAAGCAGGCAGCATTCATGCAAAGCACTCGCGCGGATCGTGAAGACCGGCTGCGAACGATTTCCTCCAGCGTCGTTATCCGACCGCGGTGCACGCCGCGACATCGGGCGAACTCGCTCCAGGTGGTGTCGCTCGGCGTAGCAAAGCCGCTCGCGAGCGCGCCCTCAACAGCGCCGTAGCGAGTGACGGCTTTGCTACCGCCGAGCCGCTGATGAAGCTGGATGCGGGAGCCGCCACCGGCGCCGCCCCGGTCGAGAAGAACCTCTTGCGGCGGGCTATGGGCAACGACTAGCGCGAGCGCGACGAGCAGATGCGTGCCGGCATCGTGACGCGCTCGGCCATCATCTCCTTAGGATCGTGCAGTCTCACACCGTGCCCAGATGCCGGCCAACGCACAAACCTGGTAATCTGTGCCGCCGGCTCGTGGTCAGTTTGGCCTCCCTCACGATTTCCCAATCCCCACCACGTGCACGCTCGAGCAATGTGAGGGAGCGCTGTTACAACGATTTACCTTCGGATCAGACCGCGAATTTCATGGTCAGCCAAGTCGAGCCATGATTTCGGATTGAATGGTCGTCGCGGTGTATAGGGAAGCATCGAGCGGCAGATTCCCAAATGCCAGTTGACAAAGAAGGTAGTTAGCACCTGCCTCTTCCAACTGACTGAGCAGAGCTTCTCGCACAGACGCTGCTGATCCTACCACGCACAATTCACTCTCGACTGCCGCATCGAAGGTCAGCGGCAGGTTGGGTGGAGTGGGGATAGCGTTAAGCTCGTAAAGGAATTGGAAGCTCTTGAGCCATCGTTCGTAAGCAGGTGCCGCGAGCGAATAGGCATGTGTGTCACAACGCCCAACCACGACCATGCGGAGCAATCCAATAAATGGCGCTCGATCGCCCGCGCCAGTGTTGTCCTCTTGATAGGCGCGGAACGCATCAGTAGTTTTGCGAACAGAAGAGGAAGGTCCTACACACGCGATATTTGCTCCATTCGCAGCGGCCCAGGCTGCGGACTCGGGTCGATTGGCGGCGACCCATGTCGGCGGATGTGGACGCTGATGAGGTCTTAGCGTCAAAGGAACGTCATTGAGCTCAAAATGGCGGCCTTGATAGCACAGCGTGCCAACCTTCATGGCATTAACAAGTATTTCAACAAGAATTTCGCTGGCTTCCGCATAGCGGCCCGGCACCGCGTCCGCACCAATCCCGAAGTAACCCAATTCGATCGGGAGAGCACCGCGCCCTATGCCCAGTTCGAGCCTGCCACCGCTCAACTGGTCCAGCATACAGATCTCTTCGAACGCACGCAGCGGATGATAAAGCGCAAGCAGCATCACCAAGGGTCCGAGACGCAGGCGCCGGGTGCGCTGGGCGACGCTCGATAAGAACAGATTCGGCGATGGACCTCTCCCATGGGGGGTACAGTGGTGCTCTGCGAGATGATAGGCATAGAACCCTAGCTGATCGCACGCCTCTGCTAATATCAGGCGATCTTCGTACTGCCGGGCGATATCGAGGCCGTCCTCGTCCAGATGATCGAAGATGCCGAAGGCTAGGTTTGAAGGAAAGACGTTTGTCACTCGATATTGTCCCCGATTTTAAAGAAAAATGTTGTCGTGCTTGGGTGACCAAGCAAGCCTAAAGATAGCAATGTGTGATATCGGATTAGCGTCAGCGTACCGAACGAGCAGAGCCTGACGCTCCCCTGCCCGTGGCGCTTGGTATGTTTAAGCTTCCAACTATATCGCGAGCGGCAGCAAGAAATGCATCCAATTGCTCTTTTGTGCCGATGCTGACGCGGATGCAATGTTCCAAACCATTGTCCGGAAAGTAGGCAACGAGTATCTTTTGCCTTTCCAAGGCTGCTTGCCACCATGAGCCGTCCTGTCCCGCTGGCACACGGGCTAGCAAGAAATTTGCGTGGGAGGGCGTTACGGAAAATCCAAGTTGCGACAGTGCGGCTGTCACTCGCTGTCGTTCATGTCTGATGTGCTTGTGGTTCTCTGCGTAGGCGCCGCGATGCGCAAGCACGCTGATACCAACCGCATGCCCGATCACGTTCATGTTGAAGACGTTCTGGATGTTGCGCAGCCTGCCAATAATCTCAGGGTGACCGAAACCGAAACCGACGCGAATGCCGGCGGCGGCATAGCTCTTCGAAAATGTTCTCAAGATCAGAAGGTTCGAATAACGGTTGATGAGGCGCAGCCCGTGATCGGGTGCAAAGTCGACGTAGGCCTCATCAAGGACGACCAGGCGATCCGATTGTGCCACGAGGCGTTCGATATTGCTTATCGAGAGGAATGTTCCGGTCGGATTGTTTGGATTGGCCACCAGAATGAACTTGGCGTCTTTTGCCGGACCGAAAAGCAATTGCTCCATTGGCAGCGAATGAGTTTGACATCCGATCTCGAGAAACTCAGCACCATGCAACATGGCAAGTTTGCGGTTGAACGAAAACCCTGGCGATATCATCGCCACCTTGTCGCCAGGGGCGAGGAAAGCTCTGTAGATGAGTCCGAGCAGTTCAGACGACCCGTTGCCTGCGATGACCTGATCCGTGGATACGCCATAGGTATTGGACGCTGCTTCCCTCAAGCTGATGTTATCGTCGTCCGGATACAGATACTGGCGATTGAGGGCCGCCACTGCACTTTGCATTATGATTGGCGGCAACGGAAACGGGTTCTCATTCGTATTCAGCTTGACAAAACTTCTGTCCGGCGCTGGTCCGTTGGACGGCAGAGCATCTAGCTGTCGCGTCCCTTGCGGAAGAGACGAAAGCACAGCTTGCAGTTTTGCATCGGACATATTTTATCTCCGTTTCAGTCGCACAGGGGCATCCGTATGAGCTCGCAACGAGAGCAACATGGCGGACGGATTGACGATGGCAGCGTCGCCTTTCACAAGATGGTCGCAACGCCGGCTGCCACGGGAATTCGGCCAGGCTGTCCTCGGTCGGATCGACTTGACGCGGACGCGGATCTGCATCCCTGCGCGGGCCAAGCCGCTAAGCGGTCTCAGCTAATCCGCCTGAGTCATGCTTTCACAGACGCTTGACCTCGATGCCGTATTTCCTCAGCACGTAGCCAATCTGGCGCGGGGTCAGTCCAAGCAGGCGCGCCGCCTTTGCCTGCACCCAGCCACATCTTTCCATGGCAGCAATGACGCGCTCGGCGTCGGTGGTCCTCGCGCCCAATGAGTGGGTTGCTCCGGCAGGCGGGACTGTGGTGGCGGCCGAACGAGCGGCCGCATCCGGCGGCGTGGCCGGATTCGCTGCCTCTGGCACGATTGGCGCTGGTTGCAGCGCGGCCTTGCCCGATCTGCTCTTCCGCAGCGCCTCGGCAAAGCATTGGTCGTGGGAGCACGCAAAGTCGTTTCTCCCGATTGATCGTCCCTCCGCCAGGATCGCTGTCCGGTGCACGCAATTTTCAAGCTCGCGAATGTTGCCGGGAAATTCACATTTCATCAGTACTTCAATCGCACGCGCATCGAAGGTCAGCGTACGGCCGTTCTCATCGTTGAAATTCTTGAGAAACTCAGCTGCGAGGAGCGGAATATCGCTGCGCCTTTGGCGTAATGCCGGCACCAGCAAGGGAACCACGTTGATGCGATAATATAGGTCGGCGCGGAACTCATTCCTTGCAACCGCCTCTTCAAGGTTCCTGTTCGTGGCGGCAATCACGCGAACGTCGACCTTGATGGTCTGGTTGCTGCCGACGCGCTCAAACTCCTGCTCCTGCAGCACGCGCAGTAGCTTTGCCTGGAAGGAGGCCGAGATCTCGCCGATCTCATCCAGAAACAACGTCCCCTTGTCGGCGAGCTCAAAGCGACCCTTGCGGGAATTGAACGCGCTTGTGAAGGCACCCTTCTCATGACCGAACAATTCGGATTCCAGGACAGTCTCTGGCAGCGCTGCACAATTGAGTTTGATGAAGGGCCGCTTGGCGCGCGGCGACAACTCGTGAATTGCCTTGGCGACCAGCTCCTTCCCGGTACCGGATTCGCCTCGCAACAGAACCGTGGTCTTTGCCTTAGCTACCACTGCGATCTTCTCGAGCAGCGCGCTTAGCGCCGGACTATCGCCAATCATTCCCTTGACGTGAACCTTCTTGCGCTGCGGTGCAGGGTGCTTGACATCAGAGAATTGCGTTTGCAGCCGATCTTCCACCTCTGTCGGTCGTTCGCGGTCGCCCGCGGAGAAGCGGTGCAACTTGACTGTCTGTCCCACCATGTTGGCGATCATGGTGAGCAGCCGGACATCATAATCGAGCCGATACGTTGACCTGCTGTCCAAGGCGCGGTCGATAGTCAGCGTGCCTACGGCGTTCCCATCAACACGAATGGGAACGCCGATGAACGACACGGGGTCGGAGGCCCCAAGCACCTCTATGTCAGCGGCAGTGAAGGCCGAATGCACGGCTATGTTCTCGGCGACGAGCGGCGTGTCCGTCGTCACAATCCGATCGATTGCCTTGCGCGGCAGACGCATCCGGGAGCGCTCATCGCTGTTCTCGTCGCAGCCGGTGATTACGGTGATGTCCAGTATGCCCTCAGCGTCGAAGAGAGCGATGATGCCGTGCCGCATCTGCACAAACGAGGGCAGGAGATCGACGACCTTGGCCAACGTGACTTCGAGCCGGGCGGGGTCGGTGAGTACTTTCGATATTTCGAAGATGCCGGTAAGCGCGTGCTCGTGCGATGGCACAAAAGGGACCGCGGTGTTCGTCTCGGACTTTGGGTAAGCCCTTTTCGCATCCGGAAGCGAAATGCGGCACTCGCTGGCATTTTGTTCTGATTTGGGAATGTTGTGGTGCATGTGATCCTCGATCTCGCGCCATGAAATGCATGCCTGCGGCATGTGCGCCCGCGACGTCGCGGGCAAGCGCGAAAATGCTCTGACGTGAACTCGTGCCACCGCCGTGTGGTCGAGTGCAAAGCGGGTCGACCCCTGACGCATCGCTTGGCTCTCCCTCCACGAAGCTTGGTCACGTTCTCGGCTTGCACGGGGGCAACCACACGTTGATTTTCAAAAGACTGGAGCGAGGCGGGATAGTCAATCGAGCTTTCTTTCATTCGTGAAAGGAAACCTCGCGGCCTATGATAGAATTCATCAGTTCTAATTTTTGTCGGCGATGTTGAACGACAGAAATACGGCGCCGGCGATGCGGTGCCCGAGCGGCTGACCGCGCCGAGTATAAATTGCCGGGCCGTGCCATTCACCAGCGCCTGCGAACCAGGGGCGGCAGCGATAATCACTGCCGACGACACTGGTCGGTCGCGGCAACCGCCATTTCCTCGATATTGATGACGCAGATAAGGCGGCGGCGTCGCGTGTGAAGGCGCGAAGCTGGCGGTCGAGCGCGGCTTTCTCGCCGGTGCTCGGAACTTCTGAACCGCATCGTCGCGGTCAGCACCAGCGGCGTCAATCCCTACGTCTCGACGTCGCTTTCAAGCTGTCGCTGCAGCGGCAGCGCGGCAAAGAACACGGCAATTCTCCGCTCTGGTGCCAGCGATGCGGCCCTTCCCAAAGTCGGCAAACCGAGGAGCCCACCACGATGTGCAGCAAAACCGCAAGCCAGAGAGATCGACCGGCAATCTGCCGGAGAACATCAAGCGCGTGCTGGACGGCGGCCTTGTCATTCCCGTCTTGTGCCACCGCATTCATCCCATCATTGGCGAGCCCAACGTCAGTTCAGGTCATGCGGATCCATTTGGCATGGGTATTGCGGCGGCGTTGGTGCAGCGTTCGACCGGAGCGCCGCGATAGGGAGAAGCCCGGGAGAAGTCACGCCACCTCGATCCGGTCAGGGAGAGAGAAACAGTGTCAGCTGCACAAGTCCGCGGCGCGAGTCCCGCGCCCCGCAAACCCTTCTATGCCAAGCTTTACGCGCAGGTGCTTGCCGCCATCGCCCTCGGCGTCGCAATTGGCTATTTCTATCCGGGGACCGGCGAGAGCCTGAAGCCGCTGGGTGATGCCTTCATCAAGCTGGTCAAGATGATCATCGCGCCTGTCATCTTCCTGACAATTGCGACCGGCATTGCCGGCATGAACGATCTTCACAAGGTCGGCCGGGTCGCCGGCAAGGCAATGGTCTATTTCCTCACTTTCTCGACGCTGGCGCTGATCGTCGGCCTCATCGTCGCCAATGTCGTCCAGCCTGGCGCCGGCCTCAACATCGATCCGGCCTCGCTCGATGTCCAGGCCGTGAATACCTATGCCGCAAAGGCCCACGAGCAGTCGGTCACCGGCTTCCTGATGAACATCATCCCGCCAACGATTGTCGGTGCCTTCGCGGAAGGCGACATCCTGCAGGTGCTGTTCTTCTCGGTTCTGTTCGGCATGGCGCTCGCGATGGCCGGAGAGACGGGCAAGCCTGTCGTTTCCTTCCTACAGGCGCTCATCGCGCCTGTCTTCAAGCTCGTCGGCATTCTCATGAAAGCCGCGCCGATCGGCGCCTTCGGCGCAATGGCCTTCACCATCGGCAGATATGGCATCGGTTCGGTCGTCAACCTCGCGATGCTGGTCGCGACGTTCTATTTCACCGCCTTCCTCTTCGTGTTCGGGGTTCTCGGCGCGGTCTGCCGCTACAACGGCTTTTCGATCTGTTCTCTCATTCGCTACATCAAGGAAGAGCTGCTGCTTGTCCTCGCAACGTCCTCCTCGGAGGCCGCGCTCCCCTCGCTCATGCAGAAGATGGAGAAGGCGGGCGCCAGGCGTTCGGTTGTGGGTCTCGTCATCCCGGCCGGATATTCGTTCAATCTGGACGGCACGAATATCTACATGACCCTGGCGGCCCTCTTCATCGCGCAGGCGACGAACACGGATCTGTCAATCGGCGATCAGGTGCTGCTGCTGCTCGTTGCGATGCTTTCCTCCAAGGGCGCTGCAGGTGTAACAGGTGCGGGCTTCATCACCCTGGCTGCTACGCTCGCCGTAGTTCCGAGTGTTCCCGTTGCTGGGATGGCACTGATACTCGGCATCGACCGCTTCATGTCCGAATGCCGGGCGCTGACGAATTGCGTCGGCAACGCAGTGGCATCCCTCGTCGTTGCCCGCTGGGAAGGAGAATTGGACCGAGCGCAGATGAAAGCCGCCTTCTGCGGTCATCAGCTTGCCGAGGCATCAAACCGGATATCCTCCGCCGAGTAAGGGCGACGCACCGCGACCGGTTTCGCCAAGCTGGTCACATGACCTGAACGATCGACTCGCAGGCTCTAAACGGCGCCTCACGGACCATGTATCAGAAGCGCTAAATGTGTGAGTGCAAATCGTCGCCGCCCTAAGCGAATGAACCTTCCGTTATACCCGGCCGGTCTACGTCTGGAGTAGCCCAATACGCTGTCGATCATTCAGTATGCGGGCGTCTTCACTTTTGCCCACCCGAAACCATTGTCGAATCGCGCTAGGTGACAGAGAGCCAGCCTGCGTCAAAAACCAATCAGAATAGGACCCATGACCAAGCGCCCCACAATTGCCGATCTCGCCCGCGAAGCCCGAGTCAGCGTAGCAACGGTCGATCGGGTTCTGAACGCCCGCCATCCGGTGCGCGAGGAGACCGCGCGGCGGGTCCACGACGCCGCCCACGCGATCGGCTATCATGCTGCCGGGCTCATCAAGCAGCGCTTTCGGCGAGACCTACCGTGCTACCGTCTGGGCTTCATCTTGAGAAAACCGGCCCAGCATTTCTACCAAGACTTTGCGCGCGAGGTCGAAGCGTCGGTCAATTTGGCCCAGTCCTTCCACGGCATTCCGCTCATCCAATTCGCCCCGTCACATATGCCGAGCGACCTAATCGCACCGCTCAAGGATTTGGGCGCACGCTGCCATGCGATCGCGATGGTGGCACCGGACCACCCAAAAATTACAGCAGCGGTTGAGGACCTCAAGGCCAAAGGCATTCCAGTTTTCTCGCTGCTTTCCGACTTCGCCGCCGGCGTGCGACAGGGCTATATCGGCCTCAACAACCGCAAGGTGGGGCGCACGGCCGCTTGGATGGTGTCCAAGGTCGCAAAACGGCCCGGCAAGGTGGCGGTGTTTGTCGGTAGCCATCGTTTCCAGGGGCACGAGCTCCGTGACGTCGGCTTTCGCTCCTATTGCCGTGAGAACGCGCCGACGTTCGAGGTGCTCGATCCGCTTGTGAACCTGGAGAAACGGCAGATCACCTACGAGGCAACGCTTGATCTCATGCAGCGGGAACCCGAGCTCGTCGGCTTCTATGTCGCCGGGGGCGGCATGGAGGGCGCCATCTCCGCGGTCCGGGAAGAGGGTAAAAGTCGCGATCTCGTCGCGATCGTGAATGAAATCACGCCGGAATCTCGGGCGGCACTCGCTGATAACATCATCACGATGGCGGTCGCCACGCCAATGCGCCGGCTTTCCCAGGAGCTGATAACGCTGATGATGCGGGCTATCGAGACCGGCACTGCTGAAACACCAGGACAGACATTTCTGCCGTTCGACATTCATCTGCCGGAAAATATATGAAACTGATGGCTTCTATCGTAAGCGGGGAAGTTTCCTTTCATAAATGAGAGAAAGTTGATTGATGATCCCATCCACGCGGGGTAGCCGCACCCCACAGGCCTCAGCCGCGGCCCAGGATGAAGCGCCAATTGGGTGAACGGATCGGCCACGCGTTCAGGCGGAAGCGCGAGGTAAATTCCCTACATCCGCAGCGTCAATCGCGACCGGCTTCATTGCCAACATCTCGACGTTGTCGGTGCAGGGCGGTGTCGTCAAGGATGCCTCACGCCAGTAGCCGAGCGAGGCCGGCACAGTCCATTGGGATTGACCTCGTCGACCGGCATCTCCTCGCCTGGCCGCGCGTGAAAAGCCGCGGCAAGGCCGGCAAAGTTGGCATTTGAGTGGGGCTAAACATCTTCTGGGACTTCGCACGCGAAATCGGAGGCGGCAGTCAACTCAGCACCAACCCGGGCATGTGTTCTGCTCGTTCCTGGCCCTCGTACTCAGCAAGGAACTGCGCCGCTCTGCCGAGCCAAAGGCCTGACGCCCGAATGGCAACCGCTCCTACGCGATCAAGACCGCCTCCAGGAAGCCCGAGACGCTCAATAGCTTTCAAGCAATGGCGCCAGGCGAGATGCCTCCTGCAACATCATTTCCCGCATCCACAGGCTTGCCGGATCAGTATTGTGAAGCGCAGGCCATTGGACGGCCTCCGTGAATGCGGGATGAGGAAGTGGCGGCGGAAGTCCGACAATCCGCAGGGGTGTTGTTTTTGCGAAATGCTGCGCCAGCCGTAAGGGCATGGTCCCGATGCGGTTGGTGCCTGATAGGACGGGCGCGATCAGGCTAAAGCCCTGTACGACGACCTCGATACGTCTCTCGAAACCGTGCTCGAGCAAATACCACTCCTCCATGGTGGGCTGCCGGGTATGCCTGAATTTGAGCACGACATGCCCCATCGACAAGTATCGCTCGAATGTAAGTGGCTCTGACAGCTGCTTGTTCGTGCCGCAGCCTACGCATACGAGCATATCTTCGAACAGGGCTGCGCGAGGATGTTTCGACATGAACACTTCCGGCATAATCAGAAAATCAACGTCGCCGCGCCGGAGAAGCTCCTCGGGGTCGTCGCAAATAGGCAGACATTCGAAGCGGACGGCGGGAGCTTCCCGCGCAGTACGCTCTACGATCCCCTTAAAAAGCACGAGCGTGAGGTAATCGGAAAGCATGATTCGGAAGAGACGATCCGATTGGGCTGGGTTAAAGGCGTCGGAGGAAATAATCGATAGCTGGATGTGCAGCAATGCGTCCCGGACTGCTGGGGCAAGCCCCTCCGCGCGCGGTGTCAAAATGAGCTCGCGGCCGTTCATCGTAAATAGCTCATTGCTGAAGTAGGCGCGTAACCGAGCGACGGCGGCGCTCATGGCCGGCTGGCTCAGATTAATACTGTTGGCCGCGGCAGTGACTTTACGCTCCCTGATCAGAGCGTCCAGCACAACGAGGAGATTCAGATCCAGCCCCTTAAACCGCATATCCTGATCTATCCAGCGTGTGGATGGGCATCATCTAAACAATCAATTTTACGAATTTACGAACCATGCATTAGAGGAACGTAAATGACCGACGTCAAGCTCAAATCGACGGCGCCGACACGGGCGGGAACATCGAGAGAGCTCATTGGCGAGCCCCACCGGCTGGCTCACCTTCGCTAACGACAACGGTTGAGTGCAGCCAACAACGCCGCCGCTTTGGCCGGGTAATGCGGCCCGCAAGAAACTATTTTGAAGAGAGGTCCTGAATGCGCCCTCAGGTGCAGTGGAAATTGTGCTGGGAAAACGAGTTGCAGCTCTCCGATCACGTCGAGCTCGCCGAGTTCTTTCGTGATACCTACGGGCCGACTGGGGCGTCCAACGCAGAACCGTTCGTGGGTAGTCGAAGCTGGGCCGGAGCCAGGCCTGAACTCCGCGCAATCGCCTATGATTCAAGCGGTGTAGCGGCTCACCTGGGCGTACTGCGCCGTTTCATCAAGGTTGACGCGGTCGACCTGTTGGTGGCTGAGCTGGGCCTGTACGGGGTACGTCCGGACCTTGATGGTCTCGGAATCGCCCATTCAATCCATGTCATGCTTCCAATACTGCAGGAGCTTGGCGTTCCATTCGCTTTCGGAACGGTCCGGGACGCGCTGCGGAATCATGTTGAGAGGTTCGGGCGGCGATACAGCCCTTTGGCCGTTTTGTCGGGAATTCGCGTGCGCTCCACCCGACCAGAGGCGCGCCTCGACCTGCCGCCCACACGCATCGATGACGCACTCACCATTGTTCTGCCAGTTGGACGGCCGATCAGCGAATGGCCCACGGGCACGATGATCGATCGGAACGGACCAGAGCTATGAGCCGTCCCGATTGCTTGTACGAAGTGCGCCGTGAGTGCTCTGACGGCACCGGCCGTCGCAGCGTTTATCTGACGTTTGACGACGGTCCCAATCCACTTTTCACACCGGAGATTCTCGATGTGCTGGCAGAGCAGCGGGTACCGGCGACTTTCTTCGTCATCGGCGCCTACGCCTTAGAGCACCCGGATCTCGTCCAACGAATGTTTGCAGAAGGGCACGAGCTAGGCAACCACACGATGACTCATCCGGATCTGTACAAATGCGGCTTCGGCGAAGTGCAACGTGAGATCTTTGAAGCGAACGGCGCCATCATGAGGGCGTGCCCGCAGGCCTCAGTGCGCTATATTCGCGCGCCCTATGGCGCCTGGAGCGAAGAAGTCTTCACAGCGTCACAGATCGCCGGGCTGACGGCCCTCCATTGGTCCGTCGACCCACGAGATTGGTCTCGCCCTGGGGTCGACGCGATTATCGATACCGTGCTCGCCTCTGTCCGGCCGGGCGCAATCGTACTCTTGCACGACGGATGCCCTCCCGGCGAGTTGAGCCAGGGCGCTCACGCCGGTCTGCGCGACCAGACGGTCACGGCGCTGTCCCGGCTGATTCCAGCACTTCATGAGCGCGGATTTGTAATCCGCTCACTTCCTCAACATCACTGAACAAACGAGATCCCATGACTCTTCTTGGTACAACCAGCACTGTGGCCATTTCGCTTTATGCACTGCTCTCGACTGCTTATAAGAGCATGCAGGGGATTTATGCTCTGCCGACAAACGACTCATCGGCGTTGGAGGATCTCGTCGGCTCCGATCAACTGCCCAGCGTGGATGTCATCGTCCCCTGCTTCAACGAGGATCCGCGCACGCTTTCAGAGTGCCTGGCGTCCATTGCAGACCAAGAATACGCCGGAAGACTTCGGGTCTATGTGGTTGATGACGGTTCTGGAAATCGCGAAGCCGTAGGAACTGTCCACGAAACCTACGCGCGCGACCCTAGGTTCGACATCATTTTGCTTCCCGAGAATGTTGGAAAGCGCAAGGCGCAGATCGCCGCGATACGCCGCTCATCCGGGGATTTGGTGCTTAACGTTGATTCAGACACGATACTCGCGTCCGACGTCATCACCAAGCTTGTACCGAAGATGCGAGATCCAGCGGTCGGCGCAGTCATGGGTCAGTTGATTGCCAGTAACCGGAGCGAGAGCTGGCTGACAAGGCTGATAGACATGGAGTACTGGCTGGCTTGCAACGAGGAGCGCGCGGCACAGGCTCGCTTCGGTGCCGTTATGTGCTGTTGCGGCCCATGTGCCATGTACCGCCGGTCTGCGCTCCTTTTGTTACTGGACCAGTACGAGTCGCAATTTTTTCGGGGCAAGCCAAGCGACTTCGGGGAGGATCGCCATCTCACTATCCTCATGCTGAAAGCAGGCTTTCGAACCGAGTACGTTCCGGGCGCCATCGCGGCCACAGTCGTTCCGAACAGACTCGGACCGTATCTGCGCCAACAACTCCGTTGGGCACGAAGCACATTCCGGGACACGCTGCTTGGGCTGCGCTTGCTGCCCGGCCTCAATAGCTATCTCACGTTGGACGTGGTCGGACAGAATCTCGGGCCGCTACTCCTCGCCCTATCGGTACTAACGGGCCTCGCACATTTCGCACTGACAGGCACTGTGCCTTGGTGGACAGGACTGATGATTGTGTCCATGACCATGCTCCGATGCAGCGTGGTAGCATTTCGTGCTCGACAGTTTCGATTTCTGGGCTTTTCCCTGCACACGTTCATCAACATCTTTCTCTTACTTCCCTTGAAGGCCTACGCGCTGTGTACATTGAGCAATAGCGATTGGCTGTCGCGAAGCTCTGCTGTCGCTACATCGAACACTGGGGGAAAACAGGCCCCCACCCAAACTCCGATCACTGGATCAAGCAGGGCAGAATTCTCACCGCATGCGGCTCCGCTTCGCAGGCTCAATCTTGCGCGGATTCTTCGGGATTAGCGCTGTCGAGCAACATCTGCGGCGACGAGTGATCGCTAATTACCTAGGTGGACGAGAGGTGGACGAGTTTGACCCAGAACATGAATCATCAGTTGCTCGATCGGGAATTGGCCGCAGACGATCCGTGGCGCCTCGACGGCAATCCGTTCGAGCGGGAGCGCCACACGCAAATGCTCCAGCTGGCGCTTGCCCAAGGCTCCATTACAAATGCCCTCGAAGTCGGGTGCGCTGCCGGCGCATTCACGGAAAAACTAGCTCCCTACTGCCAAGGGCTCACCGTCATCGATGTCGTGGCGCAAGCGATTGCTCGAGCACGTCAACGGATAAAGGAGCCGTCGCGCATCAACTGGATAGTCTCCGATGTTCAACAGTTTTCGACCGACCAGTTGTTTGACCTGATCGTTGTGGCGGAGGTCCTATACTACCTCGAAGACATAGCCGAGATGCGCGCGGCCGTCAAAAACCTGGTGCGGGTGCTTGCGCCAGGCGGGCATCTGATCTTCGGATCGGCAAGGGATGCTAATCGCCGTCGCTGGGGTCACGCCGCTGGTGCTGAGCCGGTCATCGCCATGCTGAACGAAACGTTGATCGAGGTAGAGCGTCTTGAGTGTCGGGGCGAGTCGGCTAACGAACACTGCTTGCTCGTCCGTTTCCGGAACCCGCTTTCCGCTTCCTGATGAATCGAATTTATCGCCGTTAACGTGGAGACACTATGCGCATCTGTGGTATCAAGCTGACCCATGACGGGGCGATCGCCCTTGTCGAGGATGGACGGCTCGTCTTCTGCGTTGAGCAGGAAAAGCGGCACAACAATCCGCGTTACCAAACCATCGATAATCTCGACGCAATTGTCGCCGCTTTGGCGGAACAGGGGCTAAATCCTTGTGATGTCGATCAATTCGTTATCGACGGCTGGGATGGCGAAGACGAGTCACAGTTTCAGGTCGGGCAGGCAACCAAGCAACCGCCAGTCTTGGCGACCCTCTCGGTAAAATGAACCCATGTCCATGGTAGCGATCGATCTTACTGACGTAAGCAAAACTTATGACAAGCTCGTTGTCGACAGACTGTCGTTCCGCGTTGCAGCGGGGGAATGCTTCGGGCTCTTGGGACCGAACGGTGCGGGCAAAAGCACGATTGCGCGTATGGTCCTCGGCATGACATCGCCTGATGCGGGGAAGATTACTGTGCTCGGCGCTCCAGTGCCGGCGCGCGCGCGTTTGGCACGTATGCGCATCGGCGTGGTCCCGCAGTTCGACAATCTTGATACCGCGTTCACTGTACGCGAGAACCTGTTGGTGTTCGGGCGCTACTTCCGGATGAGCAGACGCCAGATCGAAGCGGTTATACCGTCGCTGCTTGAGTTCGCCCGCCTCGAGAACAAAGCGGATGCGCGCGTCGCCGAACTGTCCGGCGGCATGAAGCGGCGCCTGACGCTCGCGCGTGCGCTGATCAATGACCCGCACTTGCTGGTGATGGACGAGCCGACCACCGGCCTCGATCCGCAGGCCCGCCACCTGATCTGGGAACGGCTGCGATCGCTGCTGGCGCGGGGCAAGACTATTCTTTTGACTACCCATTTCATGGAAGAGGCCGAGCGGCTGTGCGATCGGCTGTGCGTTATGGAGGAGGGGCGCAAGATCGCCGAAGGCCGCCCGTCCGCACTCATTGACGAGCAGATCGGCTGTGACGTGGTCGAGGTCTACGGCGGCAATCCGCATGAACTGGGTGCGCTGATCCGGCCGTACGCACAGCGCATCGAGGTGAGCGGTGAGACGCTTTTTTGCTATGCACCCGATCCGGAGCAGGTGCTGGTGCAGCTACGCGGGCGCGCGGGTCTACGCCTTCTGCAGCGTCCCCCCAATCTCGAGGATGTGTTTTTGCGGCTAACCGGGCGCGAGATGGAGGACTGAACAATGGGCGAACGTTATGCGGCGGGCATGCCCGCCAATGCGTGGAATTGGGTCGCGGTTTGGCGCCGCAACTATCTTGGATGGAAGAAAATCGGGCTTGCATCGGTTCTCGGCAACCTCGCCGATCCGATGATCTATCTGTTCGGTCTCGGCTTTGGCATCGGAACAATGATAGGTCCCGTTGATGGCACTTCGTACATTGCGTTTCTCGCGGCTGGCATGGTTGCCACAAGCGCGATGGCATCGGCGACCGCTGAAACGGTTTACGGGAGTTTCGGCCGCATGGACCACCAGCGCACCTGGGAAGCAATGCTATGCACTCAGCTGACGCTCGGCGATATCTTACTCGGCGAATTGGCGTGGGCAGCCACCAAGGCCCTGATGGCGGGCACAGCAATCACTATTGTTGCCACCACGCTCGGCTACGCATCGTGGCCATCCATCCTCTGCTTGCTGCCAGTCATCGCTCTCAGTGGCCTCGCCTTCGCGAGTCTAGCGATGGTCGTCACGGCGCTTGCGCCCAGTTATGAATATTTCATATTTTATAATACGCTTGTTATAACACCCATGCTGTTCCTTTGCGGCGCGATGTTTCCGGTCAACCAATTGCCCGGCGCTTTTCAGGACGTCGCCTCCTTGTTGCCGCTCGCACATGCAATTGACCTCATTCGTCCGGCGATGCTTGGCCGTCCGGCCGGCAGCATGGGCCTGCATATCGGCGCGCTTTGCATATACACGGTTTTGCCGTTCTTCCTATCGGTTGCTCTATTTCGTCGTCGGCTGATGCGTTGACGCTACTCACCATTCGTAAAATTGATTCTTTGGGCGATACCCATCCACGCGTCGGATAGGTCAATACATGCGTTTTAAGGGACTCGATCTAAATCTCCTCGTTGTGCTGGACGCTTTGATCAGGGAGCGTAAAGTCACCGCCGCGGCCCGCAGTATTAACCTGAGTCAGCCGGCCATGAGCGCCGCCGTCGGTCGGTTACGCGCCTATTTCAGCGATGAGCTATTTACGATGAACGGCCGCGAACTCATTTTGACACCGCGCGCGGAGGGGCTCGCCACAGCAGTCCGGGAGGCATTGCTGCACATCCAGCTGTCGATTATTTCCTGGGACGCCTTTAACCCGGCCCGATCGGATCGTCGCTTCCGCATCATCCTTTCCGATTACCTCACACTCGTATTTTTTAAGAAGATCGTAAAGCGTGCTGCGCGGGAAGCTCCCGCCGTCCGCTTCGAATGTCTGCTTATTTCCGACGACCCCGAGGAGCTTCTCCGGCGCGGCGACGTTGATTTTCTGATTATGCCGGAAGTGTTCATGTCGAAACATCCTCGCGCAGCCCTGTTCGAAGATATACTCGTATGCGTAGGCTGCGGCACGAACAAGCAGCTGTCAGAGCCACTTACATTCGACCGATACTTGTCGATGGGGCAGGTTGTGCTTAAATTCGGGGACACCCGGCAGCCCTCCATCGAGGAATGGTATTTGCTCGAGAACGGTTTCGAGAGACGTATCGAGGTCGTCGTACAGGGCTTTAGCATGATCCCGCCCCTTCTATCAGGCACCAACCGCATCGGGACAATGCCCTTACGGCTGGCGCAGCATTTCGCAAAATTAACACCCCTGCGGATTGTCGAACTTCCGCCGCCACTTCCTGCCGCATTCACGGAGGCCGTCCAATGGCCTGCGCTTCACAATAATGATCCGGCAAGCCTATGGATGCGGGAAATGATGTTGCAGGAGGCATCTCGTATGATTACCCCGCCTAAGAGCACCGGACGTCTCAGTTGTCGGCCGAATTGAGAAACTGACCCCCTCGGTTATGAGAGGAGGCATGGATGGCGATTGGGATTGGGCGATTCCTGCATTGTCGAGAACGATGCAGGGAGAGCAGATCCTTCAGCCTGAAGAGGTGGCAGCGATGCTGCGGCTGCATGAGCTTGGCTGGGGAATGAACCGACGGGCGAAAGAATTCGGGTGCGCTCGCAACACGGTGCCTCGGTATCTAAGCGAGGGCGGGACTGATCCGTTTCGCAAGCCTGTGCGGCCGACCGCGTTTGACGGACTGGACGATTGGCTGCGGGAGCGCTTCTTCCCCCATGGCTCGGGCTGGATGACGATCTCGACCCGCTCCAGATGCGCCGGGAACGCCTTGCGCGGTCGCGCAGCACGTCGCGGCTCGCCTGTCGGTCTTGCGGCCTCGAGCTCGGACTCAATCGCGCCGAGCCCGGTCTGATTTCGAAGGCGAAGGCCTGCTGGGCACGTTCGAGCTTCTCGGAGCTGCGACCGAAGCGGCGCGCTCCAGCTGCTTGACGATCCCATGAAGGTCGGCGATCCTCTCCTGGGCAGGCTCGTTGAGTGTCGCCATCCGGACGATCTCGGCCTTGAGTGTTTCGCTCCGGAGTTGTTGCAGTTCGGCCTTCTCCGCCGCCATGGCGACGAACATCGCCTTGAGCGTATCGATTTCGTGGGGACGGGGCGAAGCGCTTCTCGTCATGACGCCGACAGAAGCTTATTGTGCACGGCCTGAAGCCCGCCTTTTGCGCCTGAGTCACTTCGCCACGGCCTATCCGGCCGACCTCGGACGCCGTCTCCGTTCGGCTCAAACGAGCCAGTCCATGCCTTCCGAGCGCCATCAGTTCGGCGCGGCAAGCCGGATCACGCCGTTCTCCACCCGCGGCCAGCGGAACTTGTCCCCGTCCAGCGCTTACGGTGCGGGTATGCCGGCGTCGAGCAAACAGAGAGAAGTTTGGGGCCGAACCAGGTCGGCCCCGTTACGAAGTGTTGTCCTGGTGGTTTGAGTGTCGAATCTTCAGATCGATTGCTTGGGCGACCAGCGTCCCCGCCGCCAGCGAGCCCGCAACTGCTCAGCAGAAGGGCGAAGTGAACGTGAGTGCATCCATTTCGTAAATGTGTGTCTATCCAAGCAATCGATTTCTCTAATTATCCGATGAGGAATATCAAGGCGTCAGGCAGGGTGCATCACTAGGAGTATTTTGCGATGGTAAAGATTATCGAGGGTGGCCCGGGTTCCGAAACACTCCTCGGCACCGAGCTTGAAGATTGGATGGAGGGTTTCGGAGGCAATGACTGGATTGAAGGTCGTGGCGGCAACGACGAGATCTCGGGTGGCGCGGGCAGTGACCGAGCCATCGGCGGCGAGGGTAACGACCGCATCTTCGGCGGAGATGGCTGGGACGATCTCTCCGGCGACAACGGCCGCTTCAACCCGCGCGTCTCCGGTGAGGACAATGACAGGCTCAGCGGCGGTCCCGGCCAGGATGTCCTCTACGTGGGTGACGGCCAGGACACGTTGACCGGGGGCACCGACAGTGACACGTTCGTGTTCCAGTTCCACAATCCGGTGCCTGGGGTTGTCGGGTCGAAGTCGGACATTTCCACTATCACCGATTTCAACCCGGCGGAGGACAAGTTCGCCTTCGATGCGGTGGGCCTCTACAACGACGGTTTTGGCGCGAACTTCGTCAACAACGCCAGCATACAGTCCGGCTACCCGGTGAGCAGCTTCTACAGTGGTGCGGCCTCGGGTGCGAACGGCGAACACGTCGTGGTGATCACTGGCGAATCTTTCAACTCTGCTTCTGAAGCCGCGAGTGCGATCTCCGGCGAGCACGCCGGCGACATCATTGTCTACCAAAGCAGCTACACCGACAGAGTCGCAACTCTGGCCTATGTGACCGCCGACAACAGCGCGCATGAGTTCGCCCACCTGGGCGGTGTGGTCACCGTGGCCGACCTAGGCCTGACCGCGTCGGACTTCACCTTCGTTTGATCCAGAAAACCCATACGGTACATCGCCCCGCCCCCCCGGGGCGGGCGCTTTCCGTTTCCGCTACTTGCGATGGGCCGGGGCGCCCGGGAGCAGTCGCAGCGTGTACAGCTTGACGAAGCCCTGCGGGTCGCGCTGGTCGTACACCGAAATCTCCCCTGAAGGTGTGGGCGGTAAGCCTGTTCGGGCCCTTGCGGCCGGCCACGATGACGTTGCCCTTCCAAACCTTCAGCCGGACGGTGTTGTTGTTGACCCGCTCCATTAGATGCCAAACCAAACATATTCGGCGGGAGCACTGATCCTGAATCAGCGAGTCGGTTGCCGCTCGGGGAGCAATATAGGGAGCTGGGTCGCCAGATCCTCACGGAGACCTACGTGAGTAACCATTCCTTGAAGGATTCAGCTTTGAGACCTTTCCCTCTGACTTCCGCTATTTGGGGAGTTCTGTTGATCAGCGGCGTGGTCAACGTGCTTGCGCTGATCTCGCCGCTGTTCATGCTTCAGGTCTACGACCGCGTTCTGGCAAGTGGCAGCGTATCGACGCTAGTGGGGCTCGTCGTGCTTGCTGCAGGGCTTTATGCGTTCCAATGCCTGCTCGACGTTTTGCGCGCCCGCGTGCTGCTGCGGATTGGCGAGCGTTTCGATGAACAGTTTTCCGGACGCGTTCACGATGCGATCGTTCGCCTTCCGCTTTTAACGCGCATGCCGGGCGACGGCTTGCAGCCGCTTCGCGACCTCGACAATATTCGCGGATTCTTAGGTGGAAACGGTCCGACAGCGTTCTTCGATCTGCCATGGATGCTGCTTTATCTTGCCATTTGCTTCCTCCTTCATTTCTGGATCGGCATGACGGCACTTATCGGGGCGATCGGTCTCACATCTCTGACACTTCTTACCAACACTCTCTCGCAACGGCCGATACGCGAGACCATTGCCCACGACATGGTGCGCAATGGCCTACTGCAAGCAGCGCGTTGCAATGCCGAGGTCGTGCAAGCTCTCGGTCTCGGAAAGCGGATCGCTGCCCGATGGCACAAGGCCAATGCCGAGTATCTGGCCGCCAACCGGAAAGCTGGGGACGTGGCAGGTGGGCTGGGTGGCATTGCAAAGTCGTTGCGCGTGCTGCTGCAATCGGCCATTCTTGCCGTCGGCGCGTACCTTGTCATCAGGCAGGAGGCTACGGCCGGGGTCATGATTGCCAGTTCGATCATGATGGGGCGTGCGCTGGCTCCGGTCGATCTGGCCATTTCAAGCTGGAAACCCTTCCTCATGGCGCGCCAGGGTTGGGCGCGGCTGGAGGACCTCCTGGGAACGGTTCCTGAAACCGCTTCTGTTATGCCAATGCCTGCACCTGAACGCGAACTGCGCCTCGAAGGCGTGACAATCGTTCCGCCCGGCGAAAGGAAGCCGACCGTGACCGGCCTTGCGTTTGCCGTTCAGGCGGGAAGCGCACTCGGGATCATCGGTGCATCGGGTTCCGGCAAGTCGACACTCTCGCGCACCATCGTCGGCGCATGGGCGCCGGTCGCCGGAAAGGTTCGCATCGACAGCGCAAGCCTCGATCAATGGGACCGGGAAGCACTAGGCCGTCATATCGGCTATCTGCCGCAAGGTGTTGAACTGTTCGACGGCACCATTGCCGAAAACATCGCTCGTTTTGAAGATAATCCTGACCCTGAGGCTATTGTCGCCGCGGCGAAAGCAGCGGGCACGCACGAACTGATCCTCCGATTTGAGCACGGCTACGAAACTCCAATTGGTGAGGCCGGATCGGCACTTTCCGCCGGGCAGCGCCAGCGTATCGGTCTTGCCCGTGCTCTTTATCGAGACCCTTTCCTTGTTGTGCTCGATGAACCCAATGCCAATCTCGATGCGGAAGGCGAGGCTGCGGTCGTCAAGGCGATCGCCTCCGTGCGCGGGCGCAAGGGCATTGCGGTTGTCGTCGCCCATCGGCCGAGCGCCATCCGCGCCGTGGATTTGGTGTTGGTGATGGAAGGTGGACGGCAGCGAGCATTCGGTGCGCGTGATGAAGCGCTTTCCAAAGTCCTGAAGGGGGCAGCGATGGCACGAGGCGCTGGCGTCAAAGCCATCGAATCTACACAGGATAACGTGGGAGAGCGCGCTGACATGGAGGATCCCGGTGTCCGGCATTCATCAGAACAATGACGTTTCCAGCTCCATTCGCCGGCACCTGGTGGCGGGCCTTCTGGCGAGCGTGATCTTTGTTGGAGGAGCCGGAGCCTGGGCGGCCTTCACGAATCTCTCCGGTGCGGTTGTCGCGTCCGGACACTTTGTCGTCGATTCCTATGTGAAGAAGGTGCAGCACCCGACCGGTGGGGTGGTGGGAGAAATCCTGGTGAGCGAAGGTGATAAAGTAAAAGCCGGCGACATCCTCATGCGGCTCGACGCCACCCAGACGCGCGCCAATCTCGCTGTAGTCACCAAGCGGCTCGATGAGCTGGCCGCCAACCTGGCACGACTCGAAGCTGAGCGTGACGATCTGGCGGAGATCGCCTTCCCGGACTGGCTGCTCGCCCGCAGAGATGTTCCGGACGTAGTTTCGGCAGTACATGGCGAGACGCGGCTGTTCGAATTCCGCAGACAATCCCGCGACGGAAGGCAGGCGCAGCTAGCGGAACGCATCACTCAATATGAGCACGAGATCGAGGGACTCAAGGCGCAGGAAATTGCTTGTGAGAAAAGCACCGAGATCCTCCAAAAGGAAATTGCTGCCCTGAGTGGGCTGCGCGACCAAGGCATTGTCTCGGACCAACGCTTGAACAGTCTGAAGACGCAGGTTGCCACTTTCGGCGGCGAACGCGGTGAGAAGATTGCACATCAGGCACAGACGGCAGCCCGCATAGCCGAAACGCGCCTGCAGATCCTGCAGATCGATCCGGATTTCAAGACGGAAGTCGGCCAGGAGCTCAGAGAGGTTCAGGCGCAGGTTGGGGAGTATGTTGAGCGCAAGGTGGCGGCTGAACAAGAACTGCGACGGATCGATATTGTCGCGCCGCAGTCAGGCGCCATTCAACAACTCGCAGTTCATACGGTCGGAGGAGTGATCACGCCCGCCGATCCGATTATGCTAATCGTGCCGGAAGGCGACGATCTTGCGCTTGAAGCACGAATCACCCCGAAGGACATCGACCAAATCCAGCTTGGTCACAAGGCCGTGCTGCGGATGTCAGCCTTCAATCTGAGGAGCACGCCGGTATTGAACGGATATGTCAGCCGGATCGCAGCCGATCTGGCGACGGACGAAAAAAACGGCGTTTCGTATTACCTGGTGCGTCTGTCGGTTCCGCATGCGGAACTGACGAAGCTCAAGGACCTGACGCTCGTGCCCGGAATGCCGGCCGAAGCGATGATCCAGACGGGCGAGCGTACGGCGCTTTCTTATTTTGTGAAGCCGCTGTCGGACCAAATCAGTCGCGCATTCCATGAGGAATGAAAGTGATCCACAGAAATATTTTGTTATTCTTGTTGGTTGTTACGCATGCATGAGAGTCATAACCGTCTGAAAACACAACCATGCCGTTCCTCAGTTGGATTGCGCCTCTGACTCAGATACGTGGTTCCGCGGTCATTTTGCCCTTGCAAGTCGCCGCCCATTCAGTTCTTGGCCTCGAGCGCATTAAGATACCCATCATCGTACACAAAGGCTGGAAAAGAGTCCGGTGTCTTGAGCGATCCTAGGTCTGGAGACCTAGGGTGAGCCTGCAAGCACAGGGCCAGGACATGATTGAGCGTCTGCAATATTCGGACAGGTGCATAGAAAGACAGGCAGGCGCCAAAGACGCGCTTTCAACGCACTAAACCGATGCTGCGCACCCCGAGCGTCTTGCCGCCCTCGCTCCCGCCGGTAGGAATCAATCGCGAGCAGGCTGCGACGTTCATCGGCGTAAGCTCAACGACCTTTGATGAAATGGTCCAGGACGGCCGGATGCCGCAGCCACGAATGCCGAGCAAGGGGCGCATTGTTTGGGACGTCGAGGAACTTGTATCGGCGTTTCGAAAGCTCCCTCACCGCCAAATCGGAGGAGCACCAAAGCTTGACGAAGATTCGCCGCCACTAGACAATCCTTGGGATCGAAAACCACGAACATGACGGATGAGCCCGTGAAGGTCGATCTTAAGGGCGTAGTGAAGGACACTGATCGCCACGGCAATGATCGGTACTATTTTCGCGCACCGGGTCGGAAGAAGGTCCGGCTCCGTGAACCGACCGGCAGCGACGAGTTCCTCGAGGAACTGCGGTGCGCGCGCGCCGAGGTCACTTATGTTCGGCCCGGCACTCTTCCCGAGATTTGCCGGCGCCTCCCCAAGCCTTCCGAGCCAGCGAAGAAAGGCACGTTGCTGTGGCTTTGCCAGGAGTATTACCGTCGGGGCGGCACGGAAATCACCCAAGACACTATGGCGCGCCGACGAGCAATTCTGGAGCGCGTATGCGAATTACCTCATCCCCTCGAAGGTGACCCGGATCCTCAGTATCCCACCAAGGGATCTCTGCCATTCGCCGGTATGAAACGGTCTCATGTTAAGGAGATCAGGGACACCAGGCTCGACGCCCTTGGCGCGGCAAACAATATCGTAAAAGCCATCAGCGCGATGTTTGAGTGGGCAAAGGACACAGAGATTCCGGGCGTCGACTCCAATCCCGCCCGCGGCATCAGACGGCTAAAGAGCGGCGACGGCTGGCACCCATGGGACGTGTCGGAGATCGTTCAATATGAGAAGCGGCATCCGCTGGGTACCGCAGCCAGACGTGCGCTCTCGATCTTCATGTTTACTGGCCTGCGGTTGTCCGACGTCGCGATCTTCGGTCGACAGCACATCACGCTCGTCTACAACGAGGAGACCGAGCAGTGGGAGAAGTGGATCAGAATTAAGCCTGGGAAGACCAGTCGTAACAAGGATGCGGTGTTGGTGGAGCTCCCGCTTCTGCCCGAACTAGAGGCGGAACTTGAGCACACGCCCTCCGACCAGATGACCTTCCTGGTCAATGAGTATGGTCGCCCGTTCTCGGAGAACGGTCTGGGCAACAAGATGCGCCAGTGGTGTGATCAAGCTGAGCTGCCGCACTGCAGTGCTCATGGAATTCGCAAGGCCGGCGCGACGATCGCCGCTGAGAACGGCGCGACGCACGAGCAGCTGAAGGCGATATATGGGTGGACTACGTACCAGCAGCCCGACCACTACATCAAGAAAGCGCGTCGCCGGAAGGTAGCGAGAGCGGCGAAATACCTGCTGGTTATCGATCGAAAAGAGAACAAAATTGTCCCACTTTCTGAGGGGGTTGAAAGAGGTGGGACAAAAATCGCCAAAAAATCCAATTAAATCAACGGCCACAAAAGCCAATGGTGGGCCCGGAGGGACTCGAACCCCCAACCAAGCGGTTATGAGCCGCCGGCTCTAACCATTGAGCTACAGGCCCCACGGCGCTGGATTAGTGTTTTTCCCTGAACCGCACAAGGCTTTCCGAGCAGGCGTTCCAAGGGGCTGGCAGAGATCGCCCAAATCAGCCCATATTGATAACCTATTGCACGTAGCCCATTGGACGCCGCTCAACACTCGGCTGTCTTGGGATCGCAGATCGAGGAGATTTCATGACCAGACGTATTTTGCCCCTGGCAATTGCCGCCGCAATCGCATTTCCGACGATCGCCGGGGCCGCCGATTCGCCGCCGCCACCGCGCATCGTCGTCACCGGCGAAGGCGAGGCGGCGATAGCACCCGATCTGGCTCTGCTGACGCTCAGCGTCATGCGCGAGGCCAAGACAGCACGTGCAGCGCTCGATGCCAATAACGACGCCATGGCCGCGGTGATCGCCGCGATGAAATCTTCCGGCATCAAGGAGCGCGACCTACAGACCGCGGGCATCCAGATCAACCCGCGCTATAACTACACCAACAAGCCCGACGGCAGCCAGGAGGCCGAGCTTGTCGCCTATCAGGTGACCAACACGCTTTCGGTGCGCATCCGCGACATCGACAAGACCGGTGACATTCTCGACAAGGCGGTGTCACTCGGCGTCAACCAGGGCGGCGGCATCTCCTTCTCCAACGACGATCCGGCGGCAGCCGTCACCGAGGCCCGCAAGAAGGCCGTCGCCAATGCTATGGCGAAAGCCAAGACGCTGGCCGAAGCGGCCGGCGTCGGCATCGGCCGGGTCCTGGAAATCACCGACCAGAATTTCGCACCACCGCCGATGCCGATCAACGCCAAGGCTTTCGATGCCGCCGGCGCATCGGTTCCGGTGCAAGCCGGCGAAAATTCCTATACCGCGCAGGTGACGGTGACTTTCGAACTGAAGTGATCATCGCTCGCAGCATGAAAAACCCCGGAGGATCGATCCCCCGGGGTTATTTGAGCCGCGCCCTTCCGTCCTGGCGGAAAGGGGCTCCGCTACTCTACCGGCTGCAAGTCAGCCGGCCGCAAGCCCGAAGATCTTAGCGATAGAGGACCGGACAGCCGCGGTCGTTGGCGAATACGATCACCACGCGGTCGCCATACTGGCGGCCAGCGACCTTGACCGTACGGCGGTTGATGTCGATGATGCGGATGCGGTGCAGGCCCATGCGTTCGGCCTTGTCGAGGGCACGCTCCGGCGAACAGGACCGGCGCCAGTTGCCATGACGGCGGTGTTCGCGGTAATTGCCATCGTCGTCGCCGGTATAGACGCCAACGCGCGGGTCCTGGTTGTTGCCGAAGCCGAGATAGATGCTGTCTGCATGGGCCGGGATGGCAGCAAGCGTGCCAAGGCCGACAAGAGCCGAAAGAGCCGCCATCTTGATGGTGTTGAACATTGTAATTCTCTCCTTGTTGAGGGTTTCCACCCGTTTTCTTCAAACCGATGGGAGGAGAATGCACCCGTCTGTCTGAATTTTTTACGAACCGGCCGTTCATCTCCAGTTCATGCGGCAGAAACGGGGATAGTCTCTCGCTCCTGGAACCGGTGCTATGGACGGCGGTGCTATATAGGGTGGATGGGCATAGGTGGATGGGCAACGTCCGTTTTGCCGTCGGTTCCGCGTCCTCGATTCCGGAGTGACTCCTACGGCTCGTCAGCGAGCATATGGTCGAAATAATCGTCCGGCTCGGCAAGGTCGGTCTCGCTGGCGCTGACGCGGCCGCGCATCGAGATGCCGGCCTCATGTACGGTCTCGTCGCTTCCCGACACCAGCCGGTGCCACCAATAGAGATCGCGGCCCTCGGCAACCAGCCGGTAGGCGCAGGTCTTGGGCAGCCAGCTGATGGTGCGCACATTCTGCGGCGTCAGCCCGACGCAATCTGGAACGCGCGCCAGCCGGTTGGCATAATCGGAGCAGCGGCAGCTTCCGGCGTCGAACAGCCGGCAGCCGACGCTGGTCCAGTAGATATCGCCGGTGTCTTCGTCCTCGAGTTTGGCCAGGCAACATTTGCCACAGCCGTCGCAGAGCGATTCCCACTCGACCGGGGTCATCGCCTCGAGCGTCTTGGTTTTCCAGAACGGCTTTTCCATTGTCGGCATGTGGCCCTCGGACGCGTCAAGGTCAAGCACGGCAACGCGTGCACCCTCGTCCGAACCATACGCGGGGACCATACGCCGGGACATACGAATGACATGAAGTCGCCTTCAAAACGCCGGTCAATCGCCCTGTACCACCGCTAAAACCTACAAACAGGAACCAAACATGGTTGCTGAAAGTTTGGGCGGGGATGGGACGCCACAAGGAGTGTTTATGATGAAACGCCAACCACGGATTCTGGCAGGCACGGCGCTTGGCCTGTTGATGGCGTCCGCGCCGTTAGGCGCGTTCCCGCTGCAAGGCAGTGCCGCATTCGGCCCCGCCCAGAACAGCGCAATGCTTATCCCGGCGCAGTCGAATTGTGCCGAAGGCGAGTCGGCCGAAGCCTGCGCCCAAGGCGGAAAGTCGGAGCCGGAACGGAAGCCTGGCAAGAGGCGCGACCGGCAGCAGCAAACCGAAGCGGCGCCCGCCGAACAATCGAGCGAGCCCGAGCAGAAGCCGCGCAGGAACAAACGCGAGCAGCAGCAGAGCGAATCCGCACCCGCCGAACAGCTTGCGCCTTCCGGCGAAGAGCAGGGCAATCAACGCAGGAAGAAAAACAGACAGCAGCAGCAGATCGAAGCCGCACCGGCCGACCAGCAGGCCGCTCCTGCGAACGATGATCAGCAGCAGCAAAAGCCACGCAGAAAGAAGCGTGACCAGCAACGACAGGAAGCCGCACCTGCTGAACAACCCGCCGAGCAGCTTGCCCCTGCAAACGACGATCAGCCGCTCACGCCGCGCAGGAAGAAGCGCGACCGGCAACAGCAGGAAGCCGCGCCTGCCGAACAGCCGGCCGAGCAGGCTGCCCCCGCAAACGACAACAACCAGTTGGGCAATCCGCGCAAGAGGAAGAACAAGCAGGACCAGCAGATCGAGGCGGCGCCGGCCGAACAGGCGCCGCGCAAGAAGGAACGCCCCGCCGGCGAGCCTCTCCCACAGACCGAGCCACTTCCAACCGACAAGCAAGCGGCTCCTGTCCAAGGCGAACAGCCCCAGGACCAGGCGAAAAAGCGCGGCAAGAAGCCCGTTGGGGAAGAGCCGGTGACAGGCGAACGGCAGCCCGCAACCGGTGAGCAGCCCGCCACGGGCGAACAGGCAGCACCCGCCGAGGGTGGGACCCCTGCTCAGGGCGAAGCCGCGGCCAACCCGAACGAGGCGCCCATCCTCGACAGCCAGAAGGATGTCAGGCGCAGGCACGGCAAGGACCAAGGCGGCCAAAACGCGGGTCGCCAAAATGGCGGCAAAACGGGTGGTCAGGAGAGCAACCAGCCTGTCGAGCAGAACGGCAACCAGGCGGAAGTCTCGAAACCGGCTCCAGTCGACCAGGGACCGCCGCCCACCGACGACCGGACAGCCCAGCAGGAGATCAAGCCTGAAAAGATCGCTCCAGTGACGGAGGAAAAAGGCAAGCGCATCGAGCGCTCGGCCGATTTCGAGGACGTTCGTCGTAGGCGCCGCCCGCAAGGCGCCAACGTTCTCAGGGAATTCGGCGACCGCGTCATCCTTCAGTTCAACAACCAGACTTACGTGGAAAGCAGCGATGCACCGCGCATGCACCGCGGCGCCAGAAATGTCTATTATGAGGACCTGTCGGGCGATCGCACCCGGGAAATCGTCGAGCGTGACAATGGTGTCCAGATCGTCACCATCCGCAACCGCTACGGTGATGTCATCCAGCGTTCACGCATCGCGCCTGACGGGCGCGAATATGTGCTGAGCTATGTCGACGAGCGCAACTATGACGATGATGCAGACTGGCGCGACCCGGGCGACGACCTGCCGCCGATGCGCCTTACCATTCCGCAAGAGGAGTACATTCTGGATTCCGAAGAGGTCGAGGATCCGGACGACTACTACACCTTCCTCGAACGGCCGCCGGTGGAGAGGGTCCAGCGCCTCTATTCGATCGACGAGGTCAAGCGCTCGGCCCGCGTGCGTGACATCGCCCGCCGGATCGACCTCGACACGCTCAACTTCGAGTTCGGTTCGGCTTCGATTTCCGACATCGAGGTCCAGAAGCTGGAGGGTGTTGCCAACGCCATGGAGAAGCTGCTGAAGAAAAACCCGGCCGAAACCTTCCTGATCGAAGGCCATACCGATGCAGTCGGCACGCCGGAAGCGAACCTCGCTCTGTCCGACCGCCGCGCCGAGGCGGTCGCCGAAGCTCTGACCAATGCCTTCGGCATCCCGCCGGAGAACCTGACGACACAGGGCTATGGCGAGGAGTATCTCAAGGTAGACACGTCGGGACCCAATCGTGAGAACCGCCGCGTCGCCATCCGCCGCATCACCCCCTTGGTGGCGCCGGTGGCCAGCGCCCAATAAACCGCAATGTGAACCGCGCGATTCGATCAACCATTGAATCGCGCGGTCATCAATCTTGAAACGCGCGATCACCAATCCCAAATTCTGGACAGGGCGTTCCCTGCCCCGTCCCGACTCCAGCGGGACACACGAGCCCCGCCGGTCCCCTCCCGGCGGGGTTTCGTTTTTTAGGACCTTGCAAACCGCCGCAGCCTGCCCGAAATACGGCGCTCCGACAACGGAGCCCGGAACCGCCGCATGAAGCGCCTCGAACTCGCCGTCGAATCGATCATTCTCGCCTCGCGCTGGCTGCTGGTCGTCTTCTATCTCGGACTGGGCGCGGCGCTTGCCATCTATGCCGTGTCCTTCGGCAAGAAGCTGTTCGAGTTCGTTTCCGTGGCCTTCACGCTCGACGACACCGACACCATCCTGAAGATGCTCGGCCTCATCGACGCCGCGCTGGTCGCTTCGCTGGTGGTGATGGTGATCATCTCGGGCTACGAAAACTTCGTCAGCCGCTTCGATGAAAATGACGGCAAGGTGCATTGGCTGGGCACAATCGATGTCGGCTCGCTCAAGGTCAAGGTCGCCTCGACAATTGTCGCCATTTCCTCGATCCACCTCTTGCAGGTTTTCCTGAACTCGGTCTCCTACACGACCGACCAGCTGATGTGGCTGACCGTCATTCATCTGGCCTTCGTTCTCTCGGCACTGATGCTTGCCTATATCGACCGGCTGATGGGTCTGGGCAAAGCCAAGAAGGCAGAGGAGTGAGCACGCGTCGGTGCCCGCTTGATATTTCTGTCAGTAGATACTTTGGATTTGGGTATCCGTCCGGTCGAACACCTCGTCCGGCACAAAAAAGTCGCCGGCGAGCGGACCCGTCGTGCCCGGCGCATAGGCCGATAAATCGCTGACGCCCTCGGCGCGCAGCACTTCTTCGTCGATGTAGAAATTGCCGGTCGCCTCGCGCGACGGCCTGACCAGAATGGCGTATGCGGCATCGGCCATGATGTCGGGCGAACGGCTCATCGCCGCCACCGTCGCGCCGCCCAGGAGGTTGCGCACCGCCGCCGTGTCGATGGTCGAGATCGGCCATAGCGAATTGACCGCGATGCCGTCCCTGGCGAACTCCGCGCTCATGCCCAGCGTGCACATCGACATGCCAAACTTCGCCATCGTATAGGCGACATGGTTCTTGAACCACTTGGCCTTCATGTCGAGCGGCGGCGCCAGATTCAAAATGTGAGGATTTTCCGCCAACTTCAAGTGCGGAATACACATTTTGGAGACGAGAAAAGTGCCGCGAGTGTTGATCTGGTGCATCAGGTCGTAGCGTTTCATATCGGTCTCCAGCGTACCGGTGAGCTGGATGGCGCTGGCGTTGTTGATGCAGATGTCGATGCCGCCGAACGTCTCCACGGTCTTGGCGACGGCTTCGGCGACCTGTGCTTCGTCCCGGATGTCGCACAGCGCGGGCAGCGCCTTGCCGCCGGCCTGCTCGATCTCTTGCGCCGCCGTGTAGATCGTCCCCGGCAGCTTCGGATGCGGCTCGGCGGTCTTGGCCGCGATCGTCACATTGGCGCCGTCGCGCGCGGCGCGCAGCGCAATCGCCAGCCCGATGCCGCGCGACCCGCCGGAGATGAACAGCGTCTTTCCCTTGAGCGACATCCTTGCGCCTCCCTGTGCTACTCTCTTTTCTCCTTGCGATCCTTGCCTGCACCGCCGACGGATACAAGCGCCCCTAACCCTTAGCGGTGGTGACGCTACGGAGGATCGTGGATTTCGCGGGGCGCGTTGAAACTGACGGCAACTTGGTATATATTCTATACGAGAAGGGAGAATATATAAATGGCTTTGTCGATCAAGAATATGGAGGTCGAGCAACTGGCACGTGAGCTCGCCCGCCGCCGCCGGGTATCGGTGACGGAGGCCATCCGTCAAAGCCTCGAGCGCGAGGTTGCGCGCGAGCGGCTTGTGCCGCGCGACGACACCGGTGACCTTTTTCAACGTCTGATGGCGATTGCCGAACGAGCCGCACGAATACCGGAGCGCAAAGACGCGATGAGCGACGATGAAATTCTCGGTTACGACGAGCTGGGTATCCCGACGCGATGATCATCGATTCCTCGGCGCTGGTCGCCATTTTACGCACGGAGCCGGGCTACGACCGCTTCGTTTTGGCGATCGCCCAGGCTGAAAGACGTTTGCTTCCGGCACCGACACTGCTCGAAACGACAATGGTGCTCGTCGGCCGCTGGCAGGACCAGATTATCGATCGCTTCGAAGCCTTTTTGCGCACCGCCTCGATCGAGACGATGCCCTTCACGGCCGACCACGCCGCGGTCGCTCGTCAGGCGTTCCTGCGCTATGGCAAGGGCCGGCATCCGGCAGCCCTCAACTTCGGCGACTGCATTGCCTATGCTACGGCCCGTATCGAAGCCATGCCATTGCTGTTCAAGGGCGACGATTTCCGGCTGACCGACATCGAACCGGCTGTTTGATCCACGGTTAGACCAGCACCAGGCCCTGCCGCATGGCGATGGCGATCGCATCGGTGCGGTTGGCAGCACCGAGCTTCGTCAGGATCGCCGCGACATGGAACTTCGCCGTGTGCACGGAGATGTTCAACCGCCGCGCGATAACCTTGTTGGGCGCGCCTTCGGCCAGCAGTGCCAGCACCTCGCTTTCGCGCGGCGAAAGCGTCGGCCGGACGATATGCTCGTCAGTCGGCTCCTCCTCGAACCGGTCGCTGTCATGAAAGGCAAAATCGTCATGCCGGTCGGACAGAGCGTGGCTGTCACGAGAGACACGGTAGCCCGCCGCCGCCAGCCGCGCGGCGGCGGCGATCAGCAACTCGTCCGCTGCCGCCGGCAGCACGGCAAACACTGTATCGGCCGGCCGCTGCCGGGTCGCCCGCGACGACAGCAGCACCCGGGGCATAGCGGCGTCGACGAGCCTGCCTTGCACGTCATGATCATCGACGATGGCGACATCCATCGCCCCGCTCCCGTCGACTTCGCCCGCCAGAACCGGCCGCAGATCATCGGTCGCGGCAAGAGCTGCGGACAGACTTCGCGCGCGCTCGACGTCGTCGAGGGCGATCAGCACCGTCAGCCGTCTGCCAGCGACCTCACCGCTTACCATCTATCCCTCAGCTCAGTGGCTTTTCGCCGATGGTCAAGGAGACCTCACGGTTCTCGCCGCCGCGCACCACGCCGAGCGTCACCAAGGCGCCGGCGCTGTCCGGCCCGAGCTTGCGGATCAGTTCGCGCGGGCCATGCACCGCCTCTGCGTTCCACGACACGATGATGTCGCCGAGACTGAGACCGGCCGCTTTCGCCGGGCCGTTATCGTCGAGGCTCATCACCATGGCGCCCTGTGTATCACCATTGCGGACCGGATGCAGACCCGCGCCAAGATAGCCGCGCGCCACATGACCCTTCTCGCGCAGCGTCGTGACTGCCCGCTCGATCGTCTCGTAAGGCATGACCAGCGCCCGCCGGCGCGGTCCGAACAGCAGCATGCCGATCAATCCGCCCTTGGCGTCGAGCACGGGGCCGCCCTCGAAACGGCCACCGGCATTGACGGCAAGGTTGATGCGCTGGTCGATCGTGCCGCCGCGCATCGAACGCCAGGCCGGACCGACCTCGCCGACCGTGCCGAAGGTGGCGAGCGCCGCACCGCCGCTATTGCCCGCGACGATCGCCAGATTGCCCGGCCGCACCGCATCCGCCTTGGTCAGCGACGGCATGCTCGGCGCGCCGGCCGGTTTCAAAACGGCCGTGCCGGTGGACGGGTCGCGGCCGACCAGTTCGGCCTTGACTGTTTCGCCCGAAGAAAACGTCAGCTCGATCTCCTCGCCGGCCTCGACCGACTCCTCGGCAGTGACGAAATAGCCGTCCCGCCAATGGAAAGCAGTTGCCGTGCGGTGGTGCGTCGCGAAGCTGGCCGTCGCTGGTGCCGCAGCTGCCGCTATGTCGGCAATGGCGTCGGAAAACGTGCTCAGATTGAAATCGCTCATGATTTGTCTCCTGGGTTCTTCGTGACCCAGATATCGCTCGGCAGGGCGTTCGCGAATACTCGCCTGACGGCTAGTTGGGCGTTTGACTGGCCATCTGGTCAGGTCGCGGCCGGTCTAGCCGCTCCGCACATATAGGCATCCTTCATTTTAAAAGACACGGAGCCCCGCAGATGGCCCTGCCCGCCCAGCAATTGCAATATGACGATGCCCTTCTCGATGCCTATTCGGCGACCGTCGCCGATGCCGTCGACCGCATCGGACCCGCCGTCTGCCGCATCGAGCGCGTCGGTGGCCCCGGCGGCCATGGCTCCGGTTTCGTTATCGCGCCGGACGGGCTGGTCGTCACCAACTTCCACGTCGTCGGCGATGCGCGCAGCGTGCGCGTGTCGATGCCGGACGGCGCCTCCAGGGAGGGCCGCGTGCTCGGCCGCGATCCCGACACCGACATCGCGCTCGTTCGCGCCGACGGCAGCTTTGCCGATATCGCGCCGCTCGGCGATTCCAAGCGTTTGAGGCGCGGCCAGATCGCCATTGCCATTGGCAACCCGCTCGGCTTCGAATGGACCGTCACATCAGGCGTCGTCTCGGCGCTCGGCCGCTCGATGCGTGCCTCCACCGGCCGGCTGATCGACGACGTCATCCAGACCGACGCCGCGCTCAACCCCGGCAATTCCGGTGGGCCGCTTGTGTCTTCGGCGGGCGAGGTCATCGGCGTCAACACCGCGATGATCCATGGCGCGCAAGGCATCGCCTTTGCGGTTGCCTCCAACACCGCCAATTTCGTCATCTCGGAAATCATCCGCTTCGGCCGCGTCCGCCGCGCTTTTATCGGCGTTTCCGCCGACACCACCAACCTGCCGCGCCGCGCAGCACTTTTGTCGCAAGTGTCGAGCAGCACCGCGGTGCGCCTGCGCAGCGTCGAGAAGAACAGCCCGGCGGACAAGGCTGGCCTCAGGGAAGGCGACATCATTGCCGCCATCGACGGACGGCCGGTCACCGGCGTCGACGATCTGGTGCGCATGCTCGACGCCGAGCGCATCGGCCACGAGACGCTGTGCACGGTGGTGCGCCGCTCCGGCATTACTCAGGTCACGGTGATGCCAGTGGCGCGAAGCTGAGCTCTCGACCATGATCCCGAAAAGTGGGAACCGGTTTTTCGGACAAGATCATGGTCAAACAAAAGATAGAGCCCCATCCCGATCCATCGGGATGGATGAGGCTCTATCGCGGCGCATAGATCCGGCTAAGCAGCGAGACCAGCAGCGCTGCCAGCTCGCCAGTCGGATCGAGATCCGGATCGAAAATGGTCATGTCCATTCCGGTGCAGCGCGGATCCGCCACCAGCGCCGCGAGGATGTCGACGAGATCGTCCGGATCGATGCCGGGGCTGCCCGGTGAATCCACCGCCGGCATCACTGTCTGATCGAGCGCATCGACGTCGAAATGCACCCAGTAGGGCCAGCCGGTTCGCGCCAGCGTGTTCCAGGTCTTGTCCAGGACCTTCGCCGCGCCAAGCTCACGCACGGCAAAGACGTCGATCAACGTCATCGCGGTCGAATTGATGTCCGGCCAGCCGAAGTCGGGGTTGCGGTTCTCGCGTTCGCCGATCTGTATCACCTGTTCGTCCGCCACAAGCGGTCTTGCGATATCAGGCCAGTCGGTCAGCAACGGCTCACCACGTCCGGTTGCAAGCGCAAGGTCCATGCCGGGGGCCGAGCCGAGTAAGGCGTTGACGTCGTAGTTGCCCGGATGGCGGAAATCGCTGTGACCATCGACATGGACCAGTGCAACCGGACCATATCGCCGTGCGGCAGCCAGCGCGCCAAGCAGGACGGCGCAGTCGCCGCCCACGACCAGCGGGAACTCGCCTCGTCCCAGCGCGCCGGCAACGACCTCGGCGAGTGCGAGATTGAAGCTGCGTATCGCGTTGCCGTTGCGCAGCCGGGTGCCCGGCTGTGGCTCGGTGAGATAGGCGGGCCGATCAAGATCAACCACCTTGGCGGGCGAAAGCATCTCGACCAAGCCGGCTTCGGTCAGAGCCTGCGGCGCGTGCCAGGTCCCCGGTATATGATGCGGCCGGAGCGGACGGAGGCCAAGGTTGGAAGGTGCGCGGACAAGGCAGATTTCACGCATGGAGAAGGCCCAAGATTGATGAACCCTAACCATAGACCGCAAAGGCGTGATCGGCCACGCGGCTGAAGCCTTCACGTCGCGTCTGCCGACAGTTCCTGCCAGCGGCGCTGTCTCGCTCAGCCCGCCGCGCCATCGGCATATTGCGCCAGGAATTCCGGGCGCGGCGGGATCGGCCTGATCACGTCGATCAGCACGCCGTTGGGGTCGCTGGTGATGAAATGGCGCTGGCCGAAGGGTTCGTCGCACAGCGTTCGCAGGATCGGCAGGCCGGCGGCGGTGATCCGCTCATAGATGGCATCCGGATCCCTGACCTCGAAATTGATCAGCAGGCCCGACGTGCGGCCCCGCCCTTCCTCCGGGATCGTCTCATGATCGCCCTGGACGATGCCGAGATTGACGCGGCGATCTTCGGCTGAGCGCAGATGCACGTACCAGTCGGCCTCGAATAGCGGCCTGAAGCCGAAATGCGCGACATAGAAGGCTGTCGTGCCGGCAACGTCGCCCGTCATCAGCACCGGATAATAGCTCGTCGTCCTCATCTTTCCTTCTCCTAGCGAATAACATACAGTCTGCATGTATATTGAATTAACATACAGGCTGCATGTATGCAAGAAGAATCCACGCGCCGCTCCAACCGCGATCGCACCGAAGCGACCCGCGCAGAACTCATCGCCGCGGCGCGAAAACTGTTCACCGAAAAATCCTATGCCGAGACCGGCACACCTGAGATCGTCGCAGCCGCCGGCGTCACGCGCGGCGCGCTCTATCATCACTTTGCCGACAAGCAGGCGCTGTTTGCCGCCGTGGTCGAGCAGGAGGCGCAGGCTGTCGCGGAAGAGATCGAGCGCGCTTCGCCGCCCTCGCTGCTTGCCCGCGACGCGCTGATTGCCGGCTCGGATGCCTATCTGGTCGCTATGCGCGCTCCCGGCCGCACGCGGCTCTTGCTGCTCGACGGACCGGCCGTGCTCGGCCGCGCCGCCATGGACGCGATCGACAACCGCCATGGCAACCGTTCGCTGCGCGAGGGCCTTGTCGCCGCGATGCGCTCGCAGTCCATGGCGAGATTGCCGGTGGAAGCGCTGACCGCCTTGCTTGCCGCCGCCTTCGACCGCGCAGCGCTCGCCATCGAAGCGGGCGCGTCGACCGAGGACTATCGCGCCGTTCTCATGGCGCTGATCGACGGTCTATCTCCGACTCCTCCTCAGGCACCTCGCCCGGCTCGAACTCGTTGAAGCAGCCGAGCTGGCGCTTGAACTGGTCGATCAGCCAAGCCGCCGCCGGTTTCGGACTGCGGTCGGCCCGGTGCATCGCATAGAGTGGCGAACGCACCTCGCTGAACGGCTCCAGATCCAGTTCCACCAGCCGGCCACTCGCCAGATCGTCGGCAATCAGCCAGCGCGGCAGCCCACCCCAGCCCAGCCCCTCGCGCATCAGCATATGCTTGGTACGCAGATCAGTCAGCCGCCAGGTGCGGTAGGCAAAGACCCCAAAGTCGCGCCCCTTGGTGCGCTCGGACTGGTCGGTGACAACGAGCTGAGTGTGTTCGCGCGCATCCTCGATCGCCACCGGCTTCGGCAGCAGCGCCAGCGGGTGGCTGGGCGCGGCGGCCAGCACTATCGACATGAAGCCGATGCGCACGAGGTGGACGTCGACCTCGCCCAGCAGGCCGCCAACACCGAGATCGGCGTGCCCGCTGACGACATGATCGGGGATCAGGCCGAGCGTGCCGATATGCAGGCGCAGCATCACGGTCGGAAACCGGGCCTCGAACGCCTTCAGCACCCGCACCAGCACCGGTGAGGGCAGCGCCGCATCGACCGACAACGCCACTTCGGCCTCCAGCCCCTGATGGTGGCCGTCTACGCGCGAGCGGATGCGCTGCAGCACACCCGTCATGCGCCGCGCATCCTCCAGCATCGCCCGGCCGATCTCGGTCAGTTGCGGCTCGCGCATACCCTCGCGCTCGAACAGTTTCAGCCCAAGCTGCGCCTCGAGGTTGGCGATGCCATAGCTGATAACGGACTGCGCCCGGTTGAGCTTGCGGCCGGCGGCCGAGAAACTGCCGGCTTCGGCGACGGCCACAAAGATCTGAAGTTGGTCGAGCGTCGGGTTGGGTTGCATCATAATATCCACTTTATAGATGGATAGTATAGAAAATATACCAGTTTTTCGAATGGGTCGATGGCCCCATATCCAGCGGATAAATTATTTCAACCCTGGAGAGCCCACCATGTCCATCCTTCTCGTCACATCGAGCCCGCGCGGCGCTGCCTCGCACTCGACCCGCATTGCGACTGAATTCGCTGAAAAGCTTGTCGCCGCCGACTGGTCGAACACGCTTGTCGTGCGCGACCTCGTCGCCAACCCGCTGCCGCATATCGATACGGATTATGCGACCGGCATCTACACACCCGTCGAATCCCGCACCCTGCGCCAAGCGGAAGTGGTCGGCGTATCTGACACGGTGCTAGACGAGCTGTTTGCGGCCGACACCGTCATTCTCGCCACCGGCTTCATCAACTTCAACATCTCGTCGACGTTGAAATCCTGGGTCGACCACGTCGCCCGCTCCGGCAAGAGCTTTGCTTATGGCGAGACTGGCCCGAAAGGCCTCGTCACCGGCAAGAAGGTCTACATCGTGCTGGCTTCGGGCGGCATCTATTCCGAGGGCGCCGCGGTGCAGCTGGACCACGCCATTCCTTACCTGCGCAGCGTTCTTGGCTTCCTCGGCATGACCGACGTCGAGGTCATCCGCATCGAAGGCGTCGGCATGGGCGCCGATGCGGTGGCAGCAGCACTCGCCAAGGCATCGGCCAAGGTCGACGCCATTGTGGCTGCGACCGGGAATACCGAGGGCGTCGCTGCGGCGGCGTAAAGCGTCAGCATCGTCTGAATTGAATGAGGGCAGGCGCCCAGCGCCTGCCCTTGTTTGTCGTTAGCGACAGCCTGTGGTGGACCACACAACCGCCATTGGTTATTCCGCTTGTCTGCGTTATCCGTCGCGGATGTTTCTTTCCGTTGCCACAACGCACCGTCCGGCCACCGATCTCGGTTTCTTGCTGCACAAGCATCCGGATCGCCTGCACGAGACTGACCTGTCCTTCGGCAAGGCGTGGCTGTTCTATCCCGAGGCAACCGAAGACCGTTGCGAGGCTGCACTCCTGCTCGACGTCGACCCGGTGGGGCTCGTGCGGGGCAAGGGCCAGGCAGAAGGCTTGCTCGACCAATATGTGAACGACCGGCCTTACGCGGCATCATCCTTCATGTCGGTGGCACTGAACAAAATGCTGCGGACGGCGATGACCGGCATATCGAAGGAGCGCCCGGAACTGGCCCACAGCGAACTGCCGCTGGAGGCCGTGGTCACTCCACTGCCGATGCGCGGCGGTGAGGCTCTGGTTCGAAGTCTGTTCGAACCCTTGGGCTGGACAGTCAACCTGACGCCGATCGAAGGAATCGGGTCTGCTGGGGCCCCTAGGTATGGCCATCTGAAGCTGACCGGCACGGGCCGGCTAAGTCGTCTGCTGAACCACCTTTATGTGCTCATCCCGGTAATGGACGATGCCAAGCATTATTGGGTCGGTGAAGCAGAGATCGACAAGCTGCTGTCCAAGGGAGAGGGCTGGCTGGAAAAACACCCGGCCAAAGACCTGATCGTGCGCCGCTATCTTGGCAATCGCAGGGCCTTGGCCCGCATCGCCCTGGAGCGACTGGCTCCCGAGACGGCCGGCGAGGCACAACTTGCGGAGCTGCGCGTCACGCCGGAGGAGGCGCTGGAGACGCCGATCCGGCTGAACGATTTGCGCATGGAAGCTGTGGTTCAGGTCATTCAGGCGACGGGGGCAACTTCGATTGCAGATTTGGGATGCGGCGAAGGCAAGCTACTCTATCGGCTCGTGCGCGAGCGATGGGTGCACAAGCTGTTCGGCCTCGACCCGGCCGCCCGCGAACTGGAATGGGCGGCAAAGCGTCTCAAGCTGAACGAGTTCGGCGGGCCGCCCGAGGGCCGGGTCACGCTGCTGCATGGATCGCTGACATATCGGGACAGCCGCTGGGCCGCGGTCGACGTCGCCGTGCTGGTCGAGGTCATCGAGCATCTTGATGAGGACAGGCTGCCGCTGGTCGAGCGCATCGTTTTCGGCGAGACGGCGCCGAAGTCCGTGATCGTGACCACTCCGAACGCGGACTATAATGCGTTGTTCGCCAGACTGGCCCCCGGCGCATTTCGCCACCCCGATCACCGTTTCGAGTGGAGCCGGGATCAGTTCGAAGCCTGGGCTGCCAAAATCGGAGAGACCTATGGCTATGCAACCGCCTTCAGCGGTATTGGCGCAGAGGACCCAGTTCTCGGCGCACCAACGCAGATGGCGGTGTTCACGCGATGAGGGAACCCGACAAGACCGACCTCGCCATTCCTGACTTCGCCCTCGTGGTGCTGATCGGCTCGACCGGATCGGGCAAGTCGACTTTCGCCGCCAGGCATTTCCTGCCGACCGAGATCATCTCATCGGATCAGTGCCGCGCACTTGTTTCCGACGACGAGACCGACCAGGACGTCTCTGCAGATGCCTTCGATCTGGTGCGCGAAATTGCCGGTAAACGGCTTAAGCACCGCAAGTTCACCGTCATCGATGCCACCAACGTACGAGCCGCCGACCGCAAGGCCTGGGTTGAACTGGCACGCAAGTGGCACGCTTTGCCCGTCGCAGTGGTCCTCGATCCAGGTGTCGAGGTCTGCGTCGCGCGCAACGCGGTTCGAGCCGACCGACCGTTCGGCGCCGGGGTCGCCCAACGCATGACGACCGAGATCCGCAAGGGTCTTGGCGGCCTGCAACGCGAGGGCTTCCGCCAGGTCTGGAAACTCACCAGCGAGACCAGCATCGACGCGGCCAAGGTCTCGCGCCAACCGCTGTGGACCGACAAGCGCGACGATCACGGTCCGGTCGATATCATAGGCGATATCCACGGCTGCGCCGATGAACTTCAGATCCTGCTCAGTCGACTCGGCTACAGTGTCGCTTGGTCCGAGGATCGCGACGAACGAACGGTCACCGTGATCCCGCCGGAGGGCCGCAAGATCGTTTTCGTCGGCGACCTCGTCGACCGCGGCCCCAACGCGCCGGACGTTCTGCGCATCGCCATGAGCATGGTCGCGGCCGGGACAGCCTACTGTGTCCAGGGCAACCACGAACGCAAACTCAGCCGCTGGCTGGAAGGCCGCAAGGTTACGGTCGCCCACGGCCTCCAGCAGACTATCGACCAGCTAAGTGCACAGGACCGTGGTTTGCGAGAGGCCCTTCCGGCCTTTCTCGACGGTCTGCACAGCCATGTCTGGCTCGATGGCGGAAGCCTCGCCGTCGCCCATGCCGGCCTCAAGGAGGAGATGATCGGACGCGGCTCCGGCGCCGTGCGCGAATTCGCTCTGTACGGCGAGACCACAGGCGAAACCGACGAGTTCGGGCTGCCTGTCCGCGCCGACTGGGCCGCGGCCTACCGTGGCAAGACAGCCGTAATCTATGGACACACCCCAACGCTAGCCGCCGAGTGGGTCAACAACACCCTGTGCATCGACACTGGCTGCGTATTCGGCGGCAAGTTGACGGCCTTGCGCTGGCCGGAACGCGAATTGATCGAGGTGCCGGCAATCCAGACCTGGTCGGAACCGATACGTCCGCTGGGCGGGTCCGGTCCAGGCAAACCGGCGCAGGCCGACGCCGACGGCGTGCTCGATTACCAGGATGTCTCGGGTCGCCGTTGGATCGAGACAGGACTGCGGGGTCGGATCGTCGTGGCCGAGGAGAACGCCTCGGCAGCACTGGAGGTAATGAGCCGCTTCGCGCTGTCGCCGCAATGGCTGATCTATCTGCCGCCGACCATGTCGCCCTCCGAGACCAGCAGCAAAGACGGCTGGCTGGAACGTCCGGAGGATGCCTTCGCTTACTTCCGCGAGCGCGGTGTCGCTCAGGTCGTGTGCGAGGAGAAGCACATGGGTTCGCGGGCAGTGATCGCTCTGTGCCGGAACGCGCAGACGGCGCGCAACCGCTTCGGGACCCTGGGCAATGAGACCGGCGCAATCTGGACCCGCACCGGACGTTCCTTTTTCAACGACCGCGCCATGACGGAGGGTCTGCTCGCGCGTCTCTGCGCCGAGGTCGAGGCGGCGGATCTGTGGAGGGAACTGAGCAGCGACTGGTTGCTGCTGGACACCGAGATAATGCCCTGGTCGGCCAAGGCCGGCAGCCTGATCGAAAGCCAATATGCGCCGGTGGCGACATCCTCTGCCGCTGGTTTCAAGGTCAGCCGTGATGCCCTAGCCCGTGCAATAGCGCGCGGCGTCGATGCAGCCGGCTTGAACGCACGTCTTGAGGACCGGGCTGCCCGAGCGGCCAAATACGCCACGGCCTGGGCGCCCTACGTGTGGCCAGTCTCGGGCGTCGACGACCTGAAGATCGCGCCCTTCCACCTGCTCGCCAGCGAGGGGCGTGTTTGGTTTGACCAGGACCACGTCTGGCACATGACGCTCGCGGACCGTCTGGCCGCTGACGATGGCGTGGTCACGCCAACGCGGTGGCGAACGGTTGATCTGGTCGACGGCAGCGCCTGTGCGGAGGCCGTGTCGTGGTGGGAGGCGCTGACTGGCTCAGGCGGCGAAGGCATGGTTGTCAAGCCGCGCGACTTCGTCAGCCGCGGCAAGAAGGGGCTCATCCAGCCGGCGCTGAAGGTCCGCGGCCCGGAATACCTGCGCATCATCTATGGCCCCGAATATGACGCGCCGGACAATCTCATCCGCCTGCGAGAACGCGGCCTGGGCGGCAAGCGCAGCCTGGCACTCAGGGAGTTCGCGCTCGGTCACGAGGCGCTGACGCGATTTGTCGCCAAGCAGCCGCTACGCCGGATTCACGAGTGTGTTTTCGCCGTACTGGCGCTGGAGAGTGAGCCAATCGATCCAAGGCTGTAGTAACGATCTACCCGAAGATCTTCTCGCCCTGCTCATCGACCAGCTGGATGCCCTTCTTGATCGAGACGTCGACGGCGTCGTCGAGCCCGGCAAAGCGGTCGGCGCGGATGAATTTGTGCTCCTTCATCACGCCGTCGATCTCCTTCAAAACCACGCCGCAGGTCTGGTATTGGCCCTCCGCCTTGTAGGGCGTGGCGCTGATCAAAAATCCCTTGTGCTCGATCTGCTTTACCGGCGCCGCTGTCTTTGGCTCAGCGGCCTCGTTGCCGCCGCCGAAAAGACGCTTCAGAAAAGACATGGGGTAATCCTCCAACGGCAATCATCCTGCACCACATAGCGTGGTGCAGGATGATTTTCAGTACCGGTCCTTGGCCGAGCGGGCAAGGGCCGCAGCTGGCTTGGCAGTCAGAGGTCAGTCGCGTGACAGCGCTTCCAAGGCCTCTGCGGCAGCTTCCAATATGCTGATTGCCTCGGCCTGCTTTCCTTCAGGCGCATCGACGATTTCACCGAGCGCGGCGCGCAGCCGGTGGCGCACGGCGCGGAACTCGTCGCGCTTTTCCGAGCGGCCGCGCCGGCCACCATCGCCGTCGTCGTTCCAGCCGAACCAGTCGCGCGCCTTCGCCATCTTCCGGCCGAAGCGCTCGAGATGGTCGAGCACGCGGTCGACCATCTCGCGATTTTCATTGAGATGCGCCTGCCCCGCCTCGGTGATCGAAAACACCTTCTTGTTGCCTTCCGCCGAAGAAACGGCATAGCCGGCCTCTTCCAGGAAGGTCAGCGTCGGATAGACCACGCCGGGGCTTGGGCTGTAGACGCCGCTGGTGCGCTCCTCCAGTGCCTTGATGATGTCGTAGCCGTGACGCGGCGCATCGGCCAGCAGCGAAAGCGTGATCAGCTTGAGATCGCCGTCGGCCAGCATGCGCCCGGCGCGGAACATGTCGCCCGGCCCGCCGCATCTGCCGCCTCTCATGCCATGCCCGAACGGGCCGAAGCCGCCGCCGCGTCCGCCGAACTTGCCGGCCGTATGCATGAAAACGCGTTCGGCGCGTTCGCCAAAATGATGATGTCCGAAATGTTTGTGCATCGTCTGCTCCTTGAGTTATGTCTTACGATATATCTCAATTAGCTACCCGCGATGGCCTCGTCAAGATATATCTTACGATGTATCTGAAGATAGCCCGGCCGGAATGATTTCTCAAGCGACGGCAGCCAGAAGGCACATGAGGGTCGGGACCGCTCCGTAAGCGTCTCCGATGCAAACGAATACCCGTCACCAGCGGCCTTTGCGCCGGTTCCAGGCATAGAGAAGATCGGCGAAGCGATCATAGGCATAGCGCGTCAGAGGCAGTGCGGCGGGATTGCCGAACAACCTCGCCAGCCAGCCTTCGCCGGGTGTCGCCCGCCACACCGCAATGGCAACGTCGGCGCCGCCCCGCAAATTGGGGGCGGCGTCGGTCGCATGCAGCCGGCGCCGGATGTCCTCCAGCCCGATACGGTATCCGGCCAGCGCCGCCGGTTCGGCATTGATGTCGCGAAATTCGATTCGCCCGGCCTTGATCGCCTCGATCAGCCGTCGTTTTTGCCGGCTGATGCCGGCATCGCAGACGGGGCAGCGCGTATTGTACCAGACGGTCAGCAGAGGCTCGGCCATGTTTCGAAACGGCACCTGAGGGACGCGCACGGATTATCCGAGAAATGCCGTTGCGCCGCAACGTGCCACGATACCGGCGGAATGGCCGGCTTCGCTGATGCATGTCGCCCAAAGGCTACGCAGCGGTTTTGCGATAACGACATGCATAAAAGAGCTTAAAGCGCGTCGCAAGGGCCGTTCAGCGCGACGCGCTTCAGGAGCAGCGGCTCACCCGAGCGAGGTGATGATCTCGCGATAGGCATCCTCCGGGAAAGCCTTGAGCGTCCGGGTCCTGACGTTGCCAGCCGTCGCCAGCATTAACGAGAAACGAGCCAAGACGGCATCGTCGGGCGCTTCGACCACCGCCACCATGTCGCAATCCCCCATGGTGAGATAAAATGCCTTGAATGATCCGCCCATGTCCCCCAACATCTTCTTGGCGGCATCGAGCCGCTTCGGCGACTCGCGCACATTTTTGGCGCCTTGTTCCGTCCAGTTGATCAGCACGATGTAAGTTGTCATGGCACACCTCCCTCCGGGGCCACGGAGCACGGCGTCAACCGCCGGGGCGGGCATCCGGGTTTGTCGCCCAGAAATGCATCCGATACGAAATTATCCTCCCGCAAGCCGCAGGCCGCAAGAGCGATAGCGTCGAATAGCCGATCGCCTATGCACAAAAAAGGGCGCCGACGGCGCCCTTTGAATCCCTAACCCTTGTTGGCCTCAGCTGTCGAGGAAGCTTCTGAGCTTGCGCGACCGGCTCGGGTGCTTGAGCTTGCGCAGCGCCTTGGCTTCGATCTGGCGGATGCGCTCGCGGGTGACCGAGAACTGCTGGCCGACCTCTTCAAGCGTGTGGTCGGTGTTCATGCCGATACCGAAGCGCATTCTGAGCACGCGCTCTTCGCGCGGCGTCAGCGAGGCCAGCACGCGCGTCGTCGTCTCGCGCAAATTGGCCTGGATCGCCGCGTCGATCGGCAGGATCGCCATCTTGTCCTCGATGAAATCGCCGAGATGCGAATCCTCCTCGTCGCCGACCGGCGTTTCGAGCGAGATCGGTTCCTTGGCGATCTTCAGCACCTTGCGCACTTTTTCCAGCGGCATTGCGAGCTTTTCCGCCAGCTCTTCCGGCGTCGGCTCGCGACCGATCTCATGCAGCATCTGCCGCGAGGTGCGCACGATCTTGTTGATCGTTTCGATCATGTGCACCGGAATGCGGATAGTGCGCGCCTGGTCGGCGATCGAACGGGTGATCGCCTGCCGGATCCACCATGTCGCGTAGGTCGAGAACTTGTAGCCGCGGCGGTATTCGAATTTGTCGACCGCCTTCATCAGCCCGATATTGCCTTCCTGGATCAGGTCGAGGAACTGCAGGCCGCGATTGGTGTATTTCTTGGCGATGGAGATGACGAGGCGCAGATTGGCCTCGACCATTTCCTTCTTGGCGATCGCGGCTTCGCGCTCGCCCTTCTGCACCTGGTTGACGATCTTGCGGAATTCCTGGATCGAAATCGCCGTCTCGGTGGCGAGGTTCTGGATCTCGGCGCGCAGGTCGTGGATCGCGTCCTTCTCGTTCTTGGTGAATTCCTTCCAGCCGCGCGAGGTCAGATTGCCGATCGAGCGCGTCCAGTTCGGATCGAGCTCCGAGCCCTGATATTCCTTGAGGAACTCTTCGCGGCGCACGCCATAGCTTTCGGCCAGCCGCAACAGCTTGCCCTCGTTCTGCACCAGGCGCTTGTTGATGTCGTAGAGCTGCTCGACCAGCGCCTCGATGCGCGCCGTGTTCAAGGACAGCGACTTCACCGCCTTGATCAGCTGGTCCTTCAGCTCCTTCAGCCGGCGGTCCTGACTGGGCGACAGCGTTCCGGCGGCGGCCAGCCGGTTCTCGACCTGCTGGTCCTGCAGCTTGCGCAGCTTCTTGTAGGTGTCGGCAATGACGTCGAGCGTCTCCATCACCTGCGGGCGCAGTTCCGCTTCCATCGCCGCCAGCGACAGGCTCGCCTCGTCCTCGTCTTCCTCGTCGTCATCCACCAGGCCACGGGTGTCGCCGCCGACATTGGTAATGTCGTCCTCGTCCTCGCGCGAACGGCGCGGCTTTTCCTCGGTCTTGGCTTCCTCGATACGCTCGACCACCGGCGCCTGCTTGGCCTCCGGCCCGGCATAGGTCGCCTCGAGGTCGATGATCTCGCGCAGCAGGATCTTCGATTCGTTGAGCTCGTCGCGCCAGATGATGATGGCCTGGAAGGTCAGCGGGCTTTCGCAGAGGCCCGCGATCATCGTCTCGCGGCCGGCCTCGATGCGCTTGGCAATCGCGATCTCGCCCTCGCGCGACAGAAGCTCGACCGAGCCCATCTCGCGCAGATACATGCGGACCGGATCGTCGGTGCGGTCGGTCGGCTCTTTCTTGGTCGTGGTGGCGGCAACGGCGGTGCCGGTCTGCTCGGCAAGCTCGTTGGCATCTTCCTCGGCATCAGCTGCGGTATCGGCGGCTTCGGGCTCCTCGCCCTGCTCGTCGTCCTCGACCACGTTGATGCCCATGTCGGAAAGCATGGCCATCGTGTCCTCGATCTGCTCGGACGTCACTTCCTCCGAGGGCAGCACCGAATTCAGCTCGTCCATGGTGACATAGCCGCGCTTCTTGGCGGCTTTGATCATCTTCTTGACAGCATCGTCGGAAAGGTCGAGCAGAGGGCCATCGGTCGCGGCCTCGCGTTCGGTCTCGACTTCTTCCTTTTCTTTTGTCGCCATAGTCTTTATTTTCTCCAAGCGGCTGAGTATCAAAGCCGCGTAAGCTGCTAGTCCGGTCAAATTGGATGCGCTCCTTCCAGAACGCGCTTTACCGGGCCAGTAACTGCATCTCTCGTTAAGTCCAGATTAACCCTGATATCTGTGGCAAGCTGACCGCCTGTCCAGTGATCAGTACCTTACATCGCTGCATTCCCGTCGATGCCGGGCGGGTTAACGTTTCGAATCGACCTGATTCCGCCATTCTGCCGGAAGGTCAAGCGCCTCTCGCATGATTCGCATGAAAAAAGCGAATCAATTACCCGACTTAGAGCACCGCACGCCCGATTCAACGCGCAAGCACGTCCTTACATTTCAGTCTTCTGGAGGCTTCTGTCTAAACGCGCCCAGCCCTGCCCGACGATACGCCAAACCCTTCGATCAGCGCTTCCGTTGCCTGCACATCACGAAATTGCGCCTGGATTTCGACCAGGTGCCGATAGTTTTCGTCCGTGGGATCGCTGGCGAGCGCTGCTTCCGCCTGCTTCAGCTCCTTATGTAAGGTGCGCGCGCTGCGCTGCAAGTGGAGAGCCTGGCTGAACGCATCGCGGGCATCGTCGAGTGCCGCTGTTTCCAGCGCCGGCCATTGCCGCGCCCGCTTGATCAGCGTCACCGCGCGCTGCCAGATCTCGCCGCAGCCGGCCCGCTCGATCGTCGCGATCACTGCGTTGCGGTCGTTGGCCATATCATGCGCCATGGCGTCGAGGATCGCCGCATGCAGCCGCTTCAGATCGGAGTTGGCGAGATCGAGGAACTCGACATGGGCGAAATTCTCGTCGATCAGCACGGGATGGTTGACGAGGGCCGCAATGATCGTCGCCTCGCGTACCGACATGCCCTCGCCGCCGCGCTTGACCAGCGCCGAGCGGCCGAGACTTTCGGTGATCGCGGTGCGCCCACCGGCATTGCCGCCGCGCGCAAATTGTCCGCCGGGTGCTGAAGCCCTGCCTTGGAAACGCTCGCCGGGCCGTCCGTCCTGACGCCCCTGGCGTCCGCGCTGGGCACCGAAGAAGCTCTGCACCCGCTCGCGCATTTCCTGTTGGTAGTGATAGCGAAGGCTCTCGTCTCGGATGCGGCTGGTCAGTTCGCGCAGCGTCTTTTCGAGTTCGGCCCGCCGTTCCGGCGTGTCGAAGATGCCGCCGGCCGTCTCGCGCATCCACAAGAGATCGGCGAGCGGCCGCGCGTCGGAAAGCACGGCGCGGAACGCGTCCGGCCCTTCGGCCTTGACCAGATCGTCGGGATCCTTGCCCTCCGGCAGCAGGGCGAAGCGCACCGAGCGGCCCGCCTGGACCGCCGGCAGTGCCATGTCGGCGGCGCGCCACGCAGCCTTCAGCCCGGCCTGGTCGCCGTCGAAGCACAGCACCGGCTCTCCGGCCATGCGCCATAAAAGTTCGAGCTGGTTTTCAGTCAATGCCGTGCCGAGCGGCGCCACCACGTTCTCGAAGCCGGCCTGCGCCAGCGCGATCACATCCATGTAGCCTTCGACGGCAATGACCGTGCCGCCCTTGGCCAGCGCCCCCTTTCCCAGCGCTTGGCGCGCCCGAGCGAAATTGTAGAGCACGTTGCCCTTGTGGAAGAGCTCCGTATCGGGCGAGTTCATATATTTGGCCAGCGCATCCGGCGCCAGCGCCCGCCCACCGAAGGCGATGATCTTGCCCCTCGAATCGGGGATCGGAAACATGATGCGGTCGCGGAACCAGTCGTAGGAAACCGGGACGTCGTCGCCATGGCGCACCAGCCCGCACGCCTCGATGTCGGCCTTGGGGATACCCTTGGCGGCAAGATGCTCCTTCAGCGCATTGCGGCTGTCGGGTGCATAGCCGAGACGGAAGGACTGCTGCGTCGCCGGCGTCAGCCCGCGGTCGCGCAGATAGGCGCGTGCCTTTGCCCCTTCCGGTCCCTGCAGCCGTTCCTGGAAGAACACCGTCGCCATCTCCATGACATCGGTCAGGCTGGCGCGTTCCTTTTCGCGCCGTTCCTCATCGGCGTCGCGAACCGGCATCGGCACGCCGGCCATGTCGGCGATCTTCTCGACGGCCTCGGGAAAGCTCATCCCATCGAGTTCGGTCAAGAACTTGAAATGGTCGCCCGAAACCGAGCAGCCGAAACAGTGATAGCGGCCCTTCTTGTCCTCGCAATGGAAGGACGGGCTCTTTTCGCCATGGAATGGACAGCACGCCCAATAATCGCCGCGCGGCGCGTTGGTCTTCTTCCTGTCCCACGCGACGCGCTGGCCGATCACCGAAGAAATCGGCACGCGGTCGCGGATCTCATCGAGGAAAGCAGGCGGAAAGCGCATGGGGGGACAGCTCGTTTGGCCTCCATATAATCACGCCGGCGGAGTGCGACGACTCCTAATGGCGACCATACCCGGTTTTCACAGGGCGCACAAAGAAAAGGCGGCCACTGCGGGCCGCCTTCTGGATGATTCACTGCGTGGCGATGGCGCCGAAGATCAGGCCGGAGAGCACGCTGACCAGCAGATAGTCGTTGCCGACCCGGATCCACTCCTGACCGGGACCGGGGCGGCGCAGGCCATAGTGGCGATAGTCGCGGATCGGCTGATGGCGCTTCCAGCTGGAGTATCTCTGGCCGTTGCGCCAATGGCTGCGCTTCACGACGACCTTCTTCTTCACTACGACGCGCTTGTTCACGTCGACATGCTTGTTCACGTCGACATGCCTGCCGGGCTTTTGCCAGTCGACCTGGCTGTAGTTCGACCGCGGCGCGTTTGGTGTGTTCAGCGGTGCAGCCTCGCCCTGCAACGCCGTTGCAGCCAGCATCGAGAAGGCAATGGCGGAAAGAACGATGCGTTTCATGACGGGTACTCCTTGGTTGATGCCTATGGAATAGAGCCGGAAGGATGAACCGAAACTGAACGCAGGGATTACATTTTCGTAATGATTACTTGCATTTAGAATGCCTAATTCAGTATTACCTTTAGAGCGGGCGTCCGAACTGGGCTGCGTGACCCTCCGCGCCCCCGCAGGCAATGCAACCATTTTGCCAGCCATCCATTTCCGACACGCCCCGTCGCGTGCCAACGCTCGTCCGAACCGGGCAAAATTTATTATTCGGCTAAAATAAATCGGAGTAATATCAACTTCTGCAATGTCCACGATTCGCACCCACTTTTGCCCCTTTGACTTCACGGCGCCCGCGTCGCTGGTACCTGTCGGATTGCGGGGCTGGGCATGAGCGGCTCCGTCGTTTTACTGCACCTTGCCGGCGCGGTCGCACTGATGCTGTTCGCCACCCGTTTGGTGAAGACCGGCGTCGAGCGCGCCTATGGCGACGTGCTGCGCCACAAATTGCGCGCCACCATGCGCAATCCCTTCATGGCGGTTCTGGCCGGCTGCGGCCTGGCGGTCGCGCTGCAGAGCTCGACCGCCGTTACCTTGCTGGTCGGCTCATTCGCCGGCTCCGGCATCGTCAGCGGCATGTCGGGCCAGCTTGCGGTGCGCGGCGCCGAGATCGGCTCGGCGCTGGTGGTCAAGCTGCTCACCTTCGATCTGTCGCTGCTGGTGCCGATCTGCCTGGTCGCCGGCACCGTCATGTTCATGGCCACCGAGCGGCGCGACTGGCGCCAGTTCGGCCGCATCCTGGTCGGCATCGGCCTGCTGCTTCTGTCGCTGGAGATGATCGGCCAGGCGTCGGAGCCACTGCGCCAGAGCACGCTGATGCCGCTCATCGTCGATTACTTCTCCGGCGATCCGGTCACCGCCTATCTTCTGGCGGCGTTGGTCACCTGGCTGTTCCATTCCTCGATCGCCGCCGTGCTGCTGATGGTGACGCTGGCCAGCCGCGGTTTCATCCCGCCCGAACTCGGTATCGTGCTGGTGCTCGGCGTCAATCTCGGCTCTTCGATCATCGCGCCGCTTCTAACCCGCAACGCAGAACCCGGCGTTCGCATCGTGCCGATCGGCAATCTCCTGATGCGCGGCATGGGCTCGCTGATCATGCTGATTCTGTTCCTGACGTTCAAGCCGCCGGTCGCCTTTTTGGGCAGCACCGTGCCCGACCAGATCGTCAATGCTCACATCGTCTTCAACATCCTGATCCTGATCGCCGGCCTGCCGCTGGCGAGCCTAGTCTATCGCGCCTCGGAAAAGATCGTGGCGCTGGGCACCAAGCCGGAGCTGGCCAACGCGCTCGACGTCGTCGAGCTTTCCGCGCTCAACGACAGTGCGCTCGACGTGCCAAGCCAAGCACTCGCCAACGCCACCCGCGAGGTGGTACGGGTCTGCGAGACGGTCGAGATCATGCTGAAGCGGATCATCGAACTCTATGAGAGCGCCGACGCCGACAAGATCAGCGCGCTGGCCGCACTCGACGACCGCGTCGACAGGAAGCACGCGGCGATAAAGCTCTATCTGGCCAAGGTCACCAAGAACCCGCTGAGCGAGGACGAGGCACTGCGCTGCCAGGAGCTGATCGGCGCCTGCGTCAAGCTGGAGCAGGTCGGCGACATCATCGTGCGCAACATGCTGGTCCACGTGAAGAAGAAATTCGAGCGTGGGCTGGAGTTCACGCCGGAAGGCTGGCGCGAGCTTTGCGCCTTCCATGCTTTGGTGCTCGACAACGCCAGGCTTGCCTTCAACGTGCTGGTTTCGCGCGATGCTGAAACAGCTCGCCAGCTGGTGCTGGAAAAGGACCGGCTGCGCGACCGCGAGAAGGAAACCAGCCAGAGCCATTTCGTGCGGCTGCGCGACGGCACCGCCAAGAGCGTCGAGACCAGCTCCATCCACCTCGACACCATCCGCGACCTCAAGCAGATCAACTCGCTGCTCGCCTCGATGGCCTACCCCGTGCTTGAGGAACGCGGCCTGCTCACCGGTTCGCGCCTGAAGGCGGGATAGGTTCGGCTTGCACAACACAGCCCAAACGTCGGCGCGGAAACTGCGTCAAGCCAAACACACGATAATTAACCTTTGCTCCGCCTTCCCGTACGTCGGCTAAGAGATCGGTTCCGATTACTGGGAGATAGTCAATCGATGGATACCCATTCGCGCAGCTTCGCCAAGGCGCTATCCTGGCGTGCCACCGGAACCATCGACACAATGATCATCTCTCTGGTGGTCACGGGAAGCATCAAGCTCGCCGCGGCCATCGGGCTGACCGAAGTCGTCACCAAGTCGCTGCTCTACTATCTCCACGAACGGGCGTGGCTGAAAATTCCCTACGGGAGGAAGACGGCCGCGTAGTTTTTGCCGGCGCGGCAGGCCCCTGGCTGACGATCAAGAAAAGCTAAAGCGGCGTCGACAATTTCTGGATTGCCCGCTGCCCTCATCCATGGTTTGAGGCCATCCTATCCGAGGATCGCCTTCCCGCCATGCTTCCCCTCATTGCCCTGTTCATTGCCGCCTTCGCCTTCGGCACCACCGAATTTGTCATCGCCGGCGTGCTGCCGCAGGTGGCGAATGGACTTGGCGTCTCGATCCCGACCGCCGGCTTCCTCGTCTCCGGCTATGCCGGCGGCATTGCAGTCGGCGGCCCGCTGCTGGCGCTCGCCACCAAGAGGCTCTCCCGCAAGGCCCTGCTGCTTGGACTGACTGCAGCCTTCACCATCGGCCAGGCGGCCTGCGCGCTGGCGCCGGACTTCGCCTCGATGTTGCTGTTACGGATTGCGGTGGCCGTGGCGCACGGCGCCTATTTCGGCGTTGCCATGGTGGTGGCCGTCGGCCTTGTGCGCGAAGACCAGCGCGGGATGGCGGTGGCGCTGATCCTGTCCGGCCTCACAGTATCGAACGTCATCGGCGTGCCGGCCGGCACAGCAATCGGCAACATCTGGGGATGGCGTTCAACGTTCTGGGTGATGTGCGCGCTGGGCGTGGCGGCCTTCGCGGCCATCAGCGCCCTGCTGCCGCGCAAGACGGGATCGTCGAGCCCGTCCGTCAGCCTTGGCAGCGAGGTACGCGTGCTCGCGCGCCAGCAGGTCTGGACCTCGCTCATCATCATGCTGATGCTGATGATCGGCCAGTTCGGCCTGTTCACCTACATAACGCCGACGCTGCTAGAGGTCACCGGCCTCGACGAGAAATGGATACCTTGGGTGCTCTTGCTCAATGGCGTCGGCGCTACGATCGGCGTCTTTGTCGGCGGGCGGCTCGCGGACTGGAAGCTGATGCCGTCGCTTATCGCCATGCTTTTCCTGCAGGCGGTGATGCTTGCCTTAATCTATGCCGTCAGCCCTTATCCACTGCCGATGGTGACGGCGATCATCATATGGGGCGGCCTTAACTTCGCCATCGGCACGCCGATCCAGACCCGCATCCTTACCTGGACCGCGGACGCCTCCAACCTTGCCTCGTCGCTCATTCCATCGGGCTTCAATGTCGGCATCGCGCTCGCCGCATCGCTCGGAGCGGCCATGCTCAATGCCGGCTACGGCTACCGCAGCCTGCCGGTGGTTGGCGCGATCGCCATGCTGGTCGCGGTCGCGGTCGCGATTGCCTCGCATGTCTGGGAATGGCGCAGCAGGGCTGCGCCGCCGCTGCCGACTGCCGCCGAATAGGGCTACAGATCGATCCTGTAGCGCAGGCTTTCGGCGCCGCCATAGGCGGCGTCCTCGAAGAAACGCCCGACAAGCCGGCCACCATTGCCCAGAACAACCTTCTGCGAGGGCACATTGTGCGGCTTGCAGGTGATCTCGACGAAGGGCAGGCCAACCGCCCTCGCCTCGCCCAACATCAGCCGCAGCGCCTCGGTCGCATAGCCGCGTCCCCGTCTCCACGGCACCACCGCGTAGCCGATGTGGCCGAGCACGTGCGGCGGCAAAGCCGCGGTGCCGGGCTGCCAGCGCAAGCCGATCGAGCCTGCGACTTCCCCGTTCCATATCCAGCGCCGGAATCCAGGCAGCCGCGGCATTTTCGTGCCGTCCGGCAAAGCGATCGGCGGCCCTTTGGCGCCGGGATCATCGAGATCGGCAAGAAAAGCCGTCGGATCCCTTTCGATAGCCGCAAGCTGCTCGCGTGTAGCCTCACGCAGCCGCACATTGTCCGGCGACCAGCCGCGCTCGAGGGCCGCCTTGTAGGACGGCAGGTGTTCAAACGCCGGTTTGACGAGTTCGATCATGATGCACGAGCGATTGGCTGCCGCCAGATTTGCGGGCAGGACAGCAAGGCCTTCCGCAGCCTACTGAAGCAGGCTCTTGACGATGCCGCTCGCCTTGGAGAAATCCATCTGGCCGGCGTATTTTTCCTTGAGCGCCGCCATCACCTTGCCCATGTCCTTGACACCGCTGGCGCCGGTCTCGGCGATGGCGGAACGGACGGCGCTTTCCGTCTCGGCCTGGCCCAGTTGCGTCGGCAAAAAATCGCGAATGATGGCCATCTCGTCGCGCTCCTGCGCTGCAAGCTCCGGCCGCTTGCCGTCGTCGAACGCCTTGGCCGATTCCTCGCGCTGCTTCACCATCTTGGCCAGGATCTGCAGGATTTCGTCATCGCTGGCCGGCTCCTTGCCGGCGCCGCGATTGGCGATGTCGCGATCATGAATGGCCGCCTGGATCAGCCGCAATGTCGGCAGCCGGCGCTTGTCCTGCGACTTCATCGCGCTCTTCAGGGATTCGGCGATTTTGCCTCGCATGGTGCTTTCTCCTTCGAATGCGGCGGACAATAGCCGTGCCGAAAGCCCAAGGCAAACTCGATAGCGTCCGGCAAACCGCTGATATTGTTCCACGAAATAAATCCAGACTCGTACGGCGCGGCATCATTGACCGCCTTGGCGCCTTCCCCTATGTACTGGGCCTTGCATGAACTGAATTTTTGTTGCGCGCCGAGGCTGTGAGATTGCCGCTTCGCGCCTTTTGTTGCGCCGATTGAGGGGCGCAGCCTTTAGGAGTGCCGCCATGGCAACGATGACCGCCCCTTGGGCCACCGAGAAGCCGACCGCCCTGCTGGTGCTGGCCGACGGCACCGTCATCGAGGGCCGCGGTCTGGGCGCCACCGGCTCCTCCGTCGCTGAGGTCTGCTTCAACACTGCGCTTACGGGCTATCAGGAGATCCTTACCGACCCCTCCTATGCCGGCCAGATCGTCACCTTCACCTTCCCGCATATCGGCAATATCGGCACCAATGACGAGGATATCGAGGACCTCAACCCGCTGGCCCGCGCCGGTGCCGTCGGTGCCGTCTTCAAGGCCGATGTCACCAACTCGTCGAATTATCGCGCCGCAACCGGCCTCGACCAATGGCTGAAAAAACGCGGCATCGTCGCACTTTCGGGCATCGATACCCGCGCGCTGACCGCGCTGATCCGCGAAAAGGGCATGCCCAACGCCGTCATCGCGCACGCCCCCGACGGTATCTTCGACGTCGACGATCTCCAGCGCCGCGCCGCCGCATGGTCGGGCCTTATCGGGCTTGACCTGGCCAAGGAGGTCACCTCCGGCCAATCCTCGGTCTGGCGCGAGACGCCCTGGATTTGGAACGAGGGCTTTGGCGAACAGGCCGATCCATCGATGCACGTCGTTGCCATCGATTACGGCGTCAAGCGCAACATATTGCGCCTGCTTGCCGGCCTCGGCGCCAAGGTCACCGTGGTGCCGGCCAAGACCGGCGCCGAGGAAATCCTGGCGATGCGGCCGGACGGCATTTTTCTGTCCAACGGCCCCGGCGATCCGGAAGCCACCGGCGACTACGCCGTTCCGATCATCCAGGATCTGTTGAAGACCGATATCCCGCTGTTCGGCATCTGCCTCGGCCACCAGATGCTGGCGCTGGCGCTGGGCGGCAAGACCGCAAAAATGCATCAGGGCCATCACGGCGCCAACCATCCAGTCAAGGACCACACCACCGGCAAGGTCGAAATCGTCTCTATGAATCACGGCTTTGCCGTCGATGCCGACTCATTGCCGAGCGGCGTCGAGGAAACCCATGTCTCGCTATTCGACGGCTCGAATTGCGGCATCGCGCTCACCGGAAAGCCGGTCTTCTCGGTCCAGCATCATCCGGAAGCCTCGCCCGGCCCGCAGGATTCGCACTATCTGTTCCGCCGCTTCGTCAACCTGATCCGCGAAAAGCGTGGCGAGCCGGCACTGGCCGAGCGCTGCTAGAACATTGTGTCAAAACGCATTCGGCTGACGATGCCGGCGAGGCAGAACGCCACGTTTCATTTTCCGGTCCTAGCGCAGATCAAGCCTCGTCCGTCACCGCTTCCACCGCTTCCTGCGCATGCATGCGTTTGACTTCCTTCGGCGTCGGCTTGGCCACTTTTGTGACGAACGCGATGAGCGCCAGAGTCAGGAAAATCGCGCCAAGCAGATAGGGAGCCCCGCCGAAAACCACCGGCGCGTCCGAACCGGTGAACCAGGAAAAGATCGCCGTATAAAGCAGCGGGGTGATGATCGACGTGATCGAGAAGATCGAGGTCATCGCGCCCTGGAGTTCGCCCTGCGCTGAAGGCGGCACCTTGGCGGCCGCCAAGCTTCTGAGCGGCGGGTCGGCCAACGCCTCGAGACATCCGACAACGATCACTGCATAGATCATCCAGCCTTGCGACGCGAACGCATAGCCGAAGGCGCTGAGTGCCGTAAATGCCAGACCGATCACCGCCGTCCTCCACTCGCCGAGCTTGGGGATCACGCGCGGCAGGACCGTCGCCATGACGATAGCCCCGCACAGGCCGAAGGCGCCGAGCGAGAAGCCGATCTGCTGTTCGCTCCAGCCATAGCGGTAATTGGAGACGAACGACCAGACCGCGGGATACATCATGTGTCCAAGCGTCATCAGAAAGAAGACAAGCCCGATCCAGCCGATGCCTTCGTAGTTGCGCATCTGGATGAGCGTGCCGACCGGGTTCGCGCGTTTCCACTCGAAGCGGCGACGATGCTTGCTATCAAGCGTTTCCGGCAACAGAAACAGCGCGATCAAAAAGTTTACGAAAGCAAGCCCGGCGGCGAAATAGAACGGAACGCGCGGCCCGAACGTGCCGAGCAACCCGCCCAGAACCGGACCGATAACGAAGCCGACGCCGAAAGCGATGCCGAGCAGGCCGAAATTCTTCGCACGGTTTTCGTCGGTCGAGATGTCGGCAATGAACGCCGACGTCGTGGAATAGCTGGCGCCGGAAACGCCGGCCAGCACGCGGCCGATGAACAGCATCGGATAGGACCAGGCGATGGCGCAGATCAGATTGTCGATAGCGAACGTCAGCACCGAGGCGAGCAGAATCGGCCGCCGCCCGAACCGGTCGCTCAACCCGCCCATCACCGGTGCGAAAACGAACTGCATCGCCGCATAGACGAAGAACAGCCAGCCGCCCTCGATAGCCGCCTCACTGATGCCGACGCCGGTCAATTCCCTGAGATAGGCCGGCAGCACCGGCATAATGATGCCGAAGCCGATGATGTCGAGCAGCAGGGTGGTGAAAACAAGCGCAAGGCCCCGCCTGGCGGTTTTGGGATCGATCATGATGGTATCTCCTCGAGCCGCCCGGGCGAAGGCGGAGGCACCTTATAGGCGAGCACATCGCTTGGAACAATGAGGGAACGAGCAGGATGTTTCCATCCTGACATCCCCTGACTGCAATCCAGTCTCTCAGATTAGCAAGAAAACCGCCGCTTCATATCGGGTTGTTGAACGTATCGCAGTCCGAAAGCTTGCCGTTCTGGAAGCCGCGCGCCAGCCAGGTCTGCCGCTGCTGTGACGTGCCATGGTTGAAGCTTTCCGGCACAACGTAACCCTGCATCTTCTTCTGCAGCGTGTCGTCGCCGATCTGCTTGGCGGCGTTCAGTGCCTCAGCCATATCGCCCTGTTCCAGGATGCCCTTCTGACCGGTGAAATGTGCCCAGATGCCGGCAAAGCAATCGGCCTGGAGCTCGACCTGCACCGACATGTGGTTGGCGTCGGCTTCGCCCATGTTCTGCCGCATCTGGTTGAATTTGGGCAGGATGCCGACGAGGTTCTGCACGTGGTGGCCGACCTCATGCGCGATCACATAGGCCTGTGCGAAGTCGCCCGAGGCGCCGAACTGCTGGTCGAGCTGCTGGAAGAAGGTGGTGTCGAGATAGACCTTGCGGTCGCTGGGACAGTAGAACGGCCCGGCCGCCGACGTGGCAGAGCCGCAAGCAGAGCCGATCCGTCCGCTGAACAGGACCAGTTTTGGATCCTGATAGGTCAGGCCCTCGGACTGAAAAATACCGGTCCAGGTGTCCTCGGTCTCGGCCAGCACAGTCGACACGAACTGCTTCATGTCGTCGGAGGCCGGCGCACCGGTGCCGCCGCCTTGCGCACCGCTATTGTCGGTGATCTGGCCGCCGCCGCCCGGCACCAAGCTGCCGTCGCCACCACCCAGGATCTGCGACGGATCGAAGCCGAAGTACCATCCGGCGAGGACAACCAGAACTATGATAAAGATGCTCGAACCACCGCCGGCGCGGCCGCCGATCGGGATGCGGAACTGGCCGGGGCTGCCGCCGCCAACCCCGCCGCTCTGGCCGCGCTCGTCCTCGACATTGTCACTTTGACGACGGCCCTTCCAGAGCATGGCAATCCCCCGTGATGCACGTTTCCAGTCAACCCGCCGATGTCCTGGCCGGTTCCGACCCAGCAAACAATTATCCCAATGGCTACGCCAAGTCACAGTATTTTTCGCGTGAACAAGCAATGCTTGCTGGCGCCCCGTCTACTCTGGCCGAGACGTCGCAAGGTCTGTAGCATCCGTCCTGCTTGTGGAAGCGAGGGGCGCTTGCGGACGATCGCACGATTTCTGTTCTTGTTTACGGCATTATTGTGCCTAGGCCGCGGGCCGGCTGGCGCCGTTACCCTCGATTCCAGTGTCGCCATCACCGATCCCGAGACCTTGCAGGCGCTCGAGCGCGGCGGCCTATCGATCAGCCGTCTGCTTGGGCCAGCGCTCGGACTGACACGCGACGTCGACAATCGCGGGCTGTTTTCGGTGCGCGCGCTGACCCCGGTGCGCAACGCCGTCAAACAGCAGATCGTCGACGAGCCGAAAAACAGCCCCGACCCTTATGTCGCCGCTCTGGAGAAGTCGAAAGACAGCAGCCAGAAATTCAATCCGAACTACGTTGACGACGACGGCTCGACACTGGACCTGACCGGCGTCGTCAACCGCATGGATCGTGGCTATCTCGGCCACACCGAGTGCGGCGAGATCAGGCTGGTCTACCGCTTCCACTATTCGGTCGAGGAGAAGCCTGGGCAACGCATTTCGTCGCGCCTGCCGCTGACCATGAGCCTGGTCTTCAACGCCATGCCGACTTCGGTGGAGACTCGCGCCTCGAAGGACCGTCCGCGCTCGGCCAACGGTTCCTGCGCGGACGTGGCGAAGCGCTGGCTTGCCGCCGGGCAGAAGAACCTCGAGCCGGATCAACTGGCGGCGTGGCTGCGCTCGGACGAAGGCCCGCTCTCCAACGCCATGCTGAATTCATCGCAGATCATGCGGCTCGAGCTCAACATGCAGGTCGTGCGCCTGTCGGCTTCGAGCCGGCGCGACTTCGGCGGCCACGCCGAATATCTGTTGAAGATCTTCAAATGGGATCCTGCCGAAGCCATCTTCCAGGAAGCGAAGATGGAGAACCAGATCGACCGCCAACTGGTGCTGGCCGACAGCCAGGCGTTTGCAAAATGGCTGCTCACCGACCGCAATATCTATGACCTCGACCGCGGCCGCCTGGTGATCGACGAGAAATTCCTCGCGACCAGCGCCGTTTCGGTAGCGCCCGGCGGCATGGGCCGGTCGCAAAACAATCTGGCCTATGGGCTGCTCGACGAAGACGCCATCGACAAGGCGCTCAGGGACTATGTCGCCAGGGGCAACACGCTTCGCACCGTCAAATCGGTGGCGGGCTTCAATCTGCGCCTCAACGAGATGACCTGCACCGGCTGTCACCAGACGCACGGCATCGCCGGCTTCCATTACACCGGCGCCGACCCGGCCAGCGAACCGCGCCGCAACGCGGTGTTCGTGCCGGGCTCGGCGGTGTTTTTCGCCGACCTGCCGCGCCGCCGTGCCATCGTCGAGGCGTTCGCCGCCGGCGCGCACCCGGATTTCAGCCGCGGCTTTGCCGCCCGTCCGGAGGCAAAATACGCCGAAGCGCTTAGGGGTACCGATCTCTACAATGGCTGGGGCTCGATCTGCTATCGCGGCACCGACGCCAGTTTTGTGGACTGGACTTGCGGCAAAGGCCTGCGTTGCGCCGGGGTCCACGAAACCGTCATCCATCCGGGCTTCGGCACCTGCGTCAGCGAGGCCGGCACCGCGGTCGGCGATCCGGTGGAGTTCGGCGAGATCAAGATGTCGAAATGGGGCAACGACCAATATTGCCGTCTGTCACCGGCAACCGCGAAGGCCTGCGCCATCGACCCGGCCAGGGATAGAAAACCGCCGATAAAGCTGGCCGGCTACGGCGCGGCGCGCCAGCGCTACGACAATCCCGAGCAGAAGACCGGCGGCTTTCCTGGCAGCATGCTGCGCAAGGCGAACTGCGAGAAGCTGCCCGACGAGGCAAGCTGCGGCCGCCTCGCCAAGACTGGCTTCAACGACTGCATAGCCTCCGGCAAGGATCACAAATTCTGCACCAGGGAATTCACCAAGACCGCTGGCCTGCGTGCTTGCGACAAGGCCCATCCCTGCCGCGAGGATTATATCTGCACCGCCGGTTATGACGATGTGCCGGAAGCAAAGCCCGGCAAGGGAACTTGCATCCCGCCCTATTTCATCTTCCAGTTCCGCGTCGATGGCCATCCGCGCAACTGGCTGCAGGATACACAGGAGTAAGCTGCGACGAGGACAGCCTGCCGGCGCCTTCTAACCCTGGGGCGCGGATTACCCTCAAATCTTCTGCTTGGCGCCGGCGCTCTTGCCGTCGGAGCTTTTCGAGCGCTCTTCGAAGCGCGCCGCACCTTTTTTCAGCGGATGGCCGGTTTCCGCTTCGGTCCTCCGTTCGTCCTTCGCCGCCGCCTGCTTCAATCCACTGGCTGCTTGCTTGCCCTTCGCGGTCGGTGCCTGTTCGACGCCCATGATATCCTCCTCGGTCTCGCGACAATCGCGCGGCATGACTCAAACGCGTCGTGCGGTGCGGCGGTTCCGCTGTCGGCATAGGGAGGCGTTGGCGAAGGAGGGAGCTAGCGGGCGGCGATTATCGCCTTGCGAAAGGCTTCGAGCGTCTCGGCGCTGACATGATGTTCGATGCCTTCGGCGTCGATGCGCGCCGTCTCGGCGCTAACGCCCAGCGAGCGCAGGAACGCCTCCACCGTCTGGTGGCGAATACGGCTCTCTTCCGCGACCTTGCGGCCGGCATCGGTCAGGAACACGCCGCGATAGGGCTTTCTGGAAACCAGCCCGTCGGCGCACAGCCGCGTCAGCATTTTCGCCACCGTCGGCTGGGCGACGCCGAGCCGCGCCGCGATATCGACCTGGCGCGCTTCGTTGCCGTCCTCGATCAAGTCGGCGATGAGCTCGACATAGTCCTCGACCAGCGCGCTGCGGCGCGCCTCACGCGTTTGCCGGAACCCTTTCGAGTGGATTTCGGCGTCAGGCAGCGGCTTTTCGCGAGGAACCGGTCTTTTCTTCAGCGCCAATACGCGCTCCTCCCGGCAGTTTGAATCGACATTGCAGTCATAACACGGAACCCTGTTCGTTCTGGCCGTTTATTTCCATTCAGTGGCCGGCGCAACCGGCGTTCACTGCCGTTCCGGTCGCACCGTCAAGCGGCCACACGAAAAAGCACGGACAATGAAATATAGCATATTGCATAATGTTCAGCCGTGGCATAGATAAGGAGAGAACATCGATCGCTCCAGTAGAAAGCCGTTTCATGTCGGAAGCCGAAGCCACCTCAGCCCCCCGATCCATGTGGCGATTTGCCCGCCCGGAGGAGGACGAGCAGCCCAGCCTTCGCGAAGTCAACGCCACGATCGCGGTGCCGCACTCGGGGATTTGGTTTCGCCGGCTGTTCGCCTTCGTGGGGCCTGGCTACATGGTTTCGGTCGGCTACATGGATCCGGGCAATTGGGCGACCGACCTCGCCGGCGGTGCCCAGTTCGGTTACACGCTGCTGTTCATCATTATGTTGTCGAACCTGATGGCGATTCTGCTGCAGGCGCTCGCCGCCCGGCTCGGCATCGCCACCGGCCGTGACCTTGCGCAGGCGTGCCGCGCCTATTACCCGCGGCCGGTCAATTTCATGCTGTGGGTCGCGTGCGAACTGGCCATCATCGCCTGCGACCTGGCCGAGGTCATCGGCACGGCGATCGCCTTGCAACTGCTGTTCGGCATTCCGCTGATCGGCGGCGCCATCATCACCGCGCTCGATGCCTTCCTGCTGCTATTGCTGATGAACAAGGGCTTCCGTTTCCTCGAGGCCTTCATCATAGCGCTTTTGATTATCATCTTCGGCTGCTTCGCCATCCAGATCTTTGCCGCCGCGCCGCCGGTGGGCTCGATCCTGCATGCGATGTTCGTGCCGTCGTCCGAGATCGTCACCAATCCGGCCATGCTTTACATCGCCATTGGCATCATCGGCGCCACGGTGATGCCGCACAATCTCTATCTGCACTCCTCGATCGTGCAGACCCGCGCCTATGAGCGCACCGATCGCGGCAAGCGCGACGCCATCAAATGGGCCACGACCGACTCGACCATCGCGCTGATACTGGCGCTGTTCGTCAATGCCTCCATCCTGATCGTGTCGGCGGTGGCGTTCCACGGCACCGGTCATGATGACGTGGCCGAGATCGGCCAGGCCTTCGAGCTTCTGTCGCCGCTGCTCGGCCTCGGCATCGCTTCCATCCTGTTTGCCGTAGCGCTGCTTGCCTCCGGCCTGAACTCGACCGTGACGGCGACGCTCGCTGGCCAGATCGTGATGGAAGGCTTCTTGCGGCTGCGCATCCCGCAATGGGCGCGCCGCCTGCTGACGCGCGGCATCGCCATCGTTCCGGTGGTGGTCGTCACCGCACTTTATGGCGAGAAGGGCACCGGCCAGTTGCTCGTCTTCAGCCAGGTGATCCTGTCGATGCAGCTTCCCTTCGCGGTCGTCCCGCTGGTGCAGTTCGTCTCGGACAAGCGCAAGATGGGCAATTTCGCCATTTCCCGCGCCGTCGCGGTGCTGGCCTGGGTGGTCGCCGGGCTCATCCTGGTGCTCAACTTCAAGCTGCTCTACGATACGGTCGTCGGTCTGGGCTGATAGCGTTTCTCTGCTCCAAACAGACCCGGCAATCGGCAGTCATCCGGCCCTTGCCGTAGAAGTGCCGCCGGTCGTGTCGGGCAGGCGCCCGCGTCCTTGGGCCGAAGTCCGGCCATGACGGCACGGATCAGGGAAAGGGAGCTCCAATGAGGAAGATCATCGCCGCAACATTCGTCAGCCTCGACGGCGTCATGCAAGCGCCCGGCGGGCCGGAAGAGGACCCGGTCGGCGGCTTCAAATTCGGCGGCTGGACGTTCCACTACTGGGACGATGTGATGGGCGCCGCCATGGGCGAGACGTTTTCAAAACCGTTCGCGCTGCTTCTGGGCCGCAAGACCTACGACATCTTCGCCGCCCATTGGCCTTATCAGAAGAACGACCCGATCGCCGACAGTTTCAACGCCGTCACTAAATATGTGGCGACGCACAGGCCCGACACACTGTCCTGGCAAAACAGCCAGCCACTCGGCGGCGACGTCGTGGCGACATTGCGCCGGATGAAGGAGGAGGACGGCCCGGACCTGCTCATCCAGGGATCGAGCGAGCTGATCCAGACCTTGCTCGCCAATGACCTGATCGACGAGATCAGCCTGCTGATTTTCCCGCTGGTGCTGGGCAAGGGCAAAAAACTGTTCGGCAGCGGCACAATACCCGCCGCCTTCAAGCTGACCCGTTCGCAGGCATCGACCACCGGTGTCATCATGGCGAGCTATGAACGCTCCGGTGAGATCAAGACCGGGTCCTTTGCCACGGAAGAGCCTTCCGACGCCGAGATGGAGAGGCGCAAGAACTGGAAATAGACGCTGTGGAGGCGATCAAGGACGGCTGAACACCGGCCGTCCTTTTTGCTGTTTTCTAAGCCGCCTGTTGCCGCCGTGCCAACCCAGCGCGGATATGGGCGGCAAACGCCAGTGCTGCCGGCCCGATACCATGCTTGGGCAAGTGCAGATTGATCGAAAAATTCGGCAGCGACGGCAGCTCCGGATCGTTGGCCAAAACATCGAGATCGGCAGGTACTGTCGAGGCCAACCAGGTGGTGATGGCAAGGTCCGAGCGCACCGTCGCCGTCGTCGCGTCGATGCTGCCGTTTTCGAACACGGTGCGCCATTCCAGCCCGCGCTCGTTGAGCGCCTCCAGGACCACCGGGCGGAACGCGCAGGTCTCGGCAACCATCGATACCGGCAAAGGGCGCTTGCTGCGGGCGCCGCCGCCTTTAGCGCCGACCCAGACCAGCCGGTCCAAAACAAGGCATTCGCCGATCGACCGACCGACCGGCTCCTCGATCACCGCAAGCTCTATCGTGCCGGCCGCCAAGGCCGCAGCCAGCTCCGGCGACGAGGCGCAGACAAGCGAGATCTCGACCTGCGGATAGGTCTCGGCATAGACCTTGAGCACCGGCGCAAGCAAGGTGCCGACAAGGTCGTACGGCGCGCCAAGCCGCACCTGACCGGCAACCGCGTGGCCCGCCATCTCCGCCAAGATCTCGTCATTGAGGGAAAGCAGGCGCTTGCCCTTGCCGAACAATTGCTCGCCGGAGCGGGTCAGCCGCAGTCCGCGCCGGTCGCGCTCGAACAGGCTGCAGCCGAGAACCTCTTCCAAGCGCTTGATCTGCTGGCTGACGGCGCCTTGCGTCAAATGCAGTGCGTTGGCCGCCGCCGTCATGCTTGCCTTGTCGGCAACGGTGACGAAGGTTCGAACCAAGGCAGTATCGAGGTTGCGGAGCATCACGCCATTATATTTGCTAATGCAGATCATAGCAAACATTGCATTTACTGATGAGTCCAAAAGCCTATCGTGCTGGCTTCAAAGGAAGCAGCATGCTTGAAACCGTCCTTCCCCTCGTCCTGTTCGCGCTGGTCTCAACCTCCACGCCCGGCATGGCCACCACATTGTCGACGGCGTCCGGCGCGCAATTCGGCTTTCGCCGCTCTATCCCGCTGATGGCCGGAAGTGCAGCCGGCCTGGCCACCGTGGCTGCGGCAGGTGCTGCCGGGCTCGCCGGCCTGCTGGCCGCCGCCCCTTCCCTGCAACTGGCAATGAAAATAGCCGGATCGCTCTATCTGGTTTGGCTTGCCCTCACGATCGGCCGCAGCGGCCCGCCCAATCCGGACGTGGCCATGGCAAAGCCGAACAGCTTTTTCGGCGGCGCCGGTCTGCAATGGATGAACCCCAAGGGCTGGGCCATGGGATTGGGAGCGGCTGCATCTTTTGCCGCGCTCGCCAACGGGCCACTGCAGCTCGCCTTGCTGCTCGGCACGGTCTTCGGGCTTGCAGCGGCTCTATCGCTGGCGGCGTGGTGCGTAGCCGGCACGCTGCTCGCCCGGTTGCTGAAAACCGAGCGGCAGTGGCGTATGCTCAATATCATGCTTGGCCTGTTTCTCGCCGCCTCGATCATTCCGATGTGGCGGACGGCGTGAGACCAGCGTTAGTATTCAGGCAGCGTAACGCGCCGCCGGCTTGCCGGCCAGCAGGCTGCCGAAGAAGCCTTGCCGCGCACCAAGATAGGTTTCCAATCCAGCCGGATCGGAGAGGCCGGGCGCGGTGACGGTTTCGCCCTTGGCCAGGCCGGCAAGCGCTGCATCGACCAGATCGTCGGCCGTCATGACGATCTCTTGCGGCATGTTGGCAATATCGCTTCCGGCAACTTCCCAGAACTCGGTCCGGGTGGCCCCCGGCAGCACGACCTGTACAGCTACCTTGCTATCGGCGACTTCCCGCTGCAAGGCCTCGGTGAAGTTGACGACATAGGCTTTGGTGCCGCTGTAGATGCCGCCGAACGAGGTATCGAAGGCCAGCACCGAGGCGATGTTGACGATGGTGCCGCGGTTACGGGACAGCAGTCCCGGCAGCACCGCGCGCGTCAACCGAGTCAGCGCCACGACATTGACCTTGATCATGCGCTCGGCCACATCGGCGTCGGCCGTTGCCACCACCTGCGCGCCGCCAAGGCCGGCATTGTTGACCAGCAGCGTCACGCTGTCGTCGGTTGATATCGCCTGCTCGACCCGTCGCAGATCGGCGTCGTCGGCCAGGTCGGCGCTGATGACACCGACCTTGCGGCCATACGCATAGCGGAGCGTCTCCGCCAATTCCTCCAGCCGGTCGGCGCGCCGCGCCACCAGCACCAGATCATAACCTTGGCCGGCGAGCCGGTCCGCATAGACTGCGCCGATGCCGGAGGAGGCGCCGGTGACGACCGCCGTGCCTTTGTCCTGTTTGCTCATTGTCTTGTTCCTTCTGGTTCGATTCCAAATGCCAGTGCCGCAGGGCAACGCCCTTGCTTCGACTGGCAGACTAATTAATGGTATATGCCAGAACGTAGGCATATGCCATCATCTTGTCAATCCGCCGAGCAAGGACTATTTCTGGTTCGCATCGAGGGTCCCTTCCGGTCCCCTCATCGGAAATCCGCCAATGTCCCAAACCACCCTGCCCGGCCTGGCGCTTTGCAACAACGCGATGCTGCGCCGCGCGACCCGAAAACTCGGCCAGTTCTATGACGATGTGCTCGCACCCTCCGGCCTGAAGGCCACGCAGCAGGGCCTGCTCTACCAGATCCACATCGGCAACGAACCGGCGATGGGTGCCATTGCCGCAGCTCTCGTTATGGATCTGTCGGCCCTCGGTCACACGCTCAAGCCGCTGATCCGCGACGGTTATATCGAGACTTTCGCCGACCCGGCCGACCGCCGCGTCAAGCGCGTCAGACTGACACCGCAGGGCCGGACCAAGCTCGAAGAAGCCCTGAAGCTGTGGCACGTCGCTCAGCAGCGCTTCGAAGACATCGTTGGAAAAGAGCAGGCGGCAAGCCTGCGAGCGGCGCTGGACGAAATCGCCGCGCTGGATTTTGACGCACCGCCGGCCGCGACTTGAATTATCGGCGGCCGGCAGCCAGGCTCTGCTAACAAGCCTTATTCGGCCGGCATCGCCACCGGACGCGCCGCCAGGTGGCTCGCCAGCACCACGCCCAAACCAATGATCGGGAATGCCGCCGCGACCACGCCGAGGTCGGCCGGTGCGCCATAGCGCAGCACCGCAGCGCCGACCACGGCACCCAGTGCGACGCCGAGATAGAGTGCCGAAGCGTTCAGCGACAGCACGATGGGCGCGGCATCGGGCGCCAGCTTGATGATGCGGCTGGCCTGCGCCGGTGGGAATGCCCAGCCGACGATGCCCCACGGCACCATCATGGCCATCAGCGCCGGCCCGGCGATCTCGCGCGGCAGGAATATCGGGATCAGCGAAAACGTGACCAGCATGGCGGCACTCAGCGCCAGCGACCAGCAGACGGTGCGCGTCGCGCCGAAACGGTCGGCGGCCTGCCCGCCGCCGATGTTGCCGATGACCGCGCCAACGCCGAAGGCGAGCAGCATTCCGGGTAGCGCGATCGGGCTCAGTCCGCCGCCTTCGATGGCGAGCGGCGCGACAAAGGCAAAGACGGTGAAGGCGCCGATCAGCGCCAGGATCGTCGTCACCAGGATCGGCATGACGCCGGGGCGAAGTGCCGCTGCCAGCCGCATCCGGAGCGGCAACCTGGTGCCGACGATGCCGCGCGGCAACCGGTACCACAGGATCGCGCCGGCGAGCGCACCAAGACCGGCAATGGCGAAGAACGTGCCGCGCCAGCCGGCAACCGTCGCAACAAGCGCGCCGAGCGGCGCGCCGACCGCCACCGCCCCGGTCGTGCCGCCGACGACCACGGCAATGGCGCGGGCGCGGTGATGATCGTCGACAAGCGCCACGGCTGTTCCCTGTGCGGTCGCCGCGAACAGGCCTGACGACAGCGCCATGACGATGCGCGCGATCAGCAGCAATTCGAAGGAGGAACTCAGCGCCGCGGCGACGTTGCCCAACACGAAGAACACCAGCGTCCACAGAATGACGCGGCGACGGTCCCATTCGCCGGTCAGCGTTGCCAGGATCGGCGTGCCGATCGCATAGGCGAGCGCAAACGCTGTGATCAGCGTGCCGGCGAGCGGAACGGAGATGGCGGCATCCTTTGCAATGTCGGGCAAAAGGCTGGAGATGACGAAACCTTCGGTCGAAATCGTGAACGATCCGAGCGCAAGCCAGATGAGGCGCTTATCCATGGCAATTTCCTTTAGTTCAAAGGTTATTGAACAATTGGACATAACAGGGCATGATGTCAATAAAGGCGCTGCAAAATAGCCGAACCATCCTGACAGCCCGGTGTCAGGACGGGGCGACGGGACGAAACTATGTGTCGATCAGTCACGAGAGGAGATGCGTTGAAATCGGCTCCGAATGTGCTTAATTCCTGGGCATGACCTTGCCCCATCCCAGCGCCGACCAGATCAGCCTGCCGAACGTGCTTGCCGTGCTCGGCGACCCGACGCGACTGGCCATCGTGCGCTATCTCGCCAGCAAAGAGGGCGTGCCGCTGAATTGCAGCCGGTTCCTCGATCTCTGCTCGAAGACCAATCTGAGCTACCATTTGGCCAAGCTGCGTGAGGCTGGCGTCACCCGCACCGAAGCAGTTGGCACCAGCCGGCTGATCACGCTGCGCCGTGACGATCTCGACCGCCGCTTCCCGGGCCTGCTCGACAGCGTGATTGCCGCGGCCGGCGACGACGCATCGTTGCCGGCGGTCGGCGGCCACGAGATCGAAGTCCGCGCCTGAACGGCCCGAAGCTGGGTTCCGCTCTCGCCCGCTTCGCGAGACGAGCAAAGTAGCTTCACCTGCCCTCCAGCCATTCCAATTAACGGAGCCTCCCATGCGCATTGCCGTCCTCGCCGACATCCACGGCAATGTCCTGGCGCTCGACGCCGTGCTCGACGATCTGCGGCGACGCGGCGGCGCCGACCTCATCGTCAATCTCGGCGATTGCGTTTCCGGCCCGCTGTGGCCGCGCGAGACCATGGAGCGGCGCGAGGCGCTCGAGCTGCCGACGGTGCGCGGCAACCACGACCGCCGCGTTGCCCGCGACCCGCTCGACGACAGATGTGGCCTTCCGACCGCTACGCGCAGGAACGGCTGACGGCAGCCCAGCGCGAGGCGCTGTTCGCGCTGCCGCTCACGTTGGAGGTCGCGCCCGGCGTGATCGCCTTCCATGCCCGGCCCGACCACGATGAAAAATACCTGACTGACGCGATAGTCGACGGCCGGCTGGTGCGCGCCCCTCTGGCCGCCATCGAGCGGCGGCTCGGCGCAATTGATCCGGCCTGCCGCATCATGCTTTGCGGTCACAGCCACCGCAGCGAGCTGATCCGCATTCCCGGCGGTCCGGTCATCTTCAACCCGGGCAGCATCGGCTGCCCGGCCTATGACGATTCGACCCCGCCGGCGCATGTCTCCGAGCAGGGTTCTCCGCACGCCCGCTATGGCATCATCGAATTGCACCCAGATCGCTTCGAAGCCATCGCCGTCGACTATGACCACGAGGCGGCGGCGCGTCAGGCCGAGCAGGCGGGACGGCCGGAATGGGCTCACGCGCTGCGCACCGGCTTTATGCCGGGTTGAGCAGCGGAATCCGCGACCGGTCCAATCTTCAGTTGTCAGACGCGGATCGCTTCGATCGCTTGGCAGGACGTCGGGTGCTGGCCGCCGAAGTCTTGAACGTCGAAGTCTTGGGCGTCGAAGTCTTGGGCGATGAAGCCTTTGGCCGCGACGTGTTGGGCGCCAGTTGCGTTGGGTTGAAAGTCTGTGCCGGAACCGATTCGGAACCGGCCCGAATGTCAGCGTCGCGCACCTGCTGGCCGAAGTTCAGGCCGGTCAGCCGTTCAATCTCGGCCACCGTCGAAAGGAACTCCGATACCCTGGCAATTTCAAGCGGGTCATCGAATGCCTCGGCACGCCCACCGAACGCTTCGGGCATCACTTCCAAGACCGGCTTCTGGTCTGCAAGCAGCGCGATGGCGCGCAGGCCAGCTTGATCGGACCACAGCGCGATCTTCCAGAACTTCAGCGGAACATGGCTTTCGAAGCGGTAAGGAGGATCGTCCCCGCGGAACACTGGACCGGCAAACACCGTGATACGGCCTCGCGCCGTATAGGCATTGCGCAGCACATAAGTTTCCACGGCGCGCCATCTCAGTTTTCCCTTGGAGCCGGGATGGTCAAGCGAGCTTCCCTGATTGAAGAAGCCGACTTGCGGCGCAGCATTGGTATAGAAGAACGTGTCCCGTTCTGCGGCGACCGCCTCCTGATCCACCCCCCACGCAGGGTCGCCGCGAAGCGTAATATGGCCCTTCTGGAACATTCGAGCTATTCGTTCCTTGGATCTTGGGTCGGGAAACCCAGGCACATTCTGGCTCGAATAAAATTCCTGGGTCATCTGCTCGCCAGGATCGATGCGGCGATCGGGCCGGAAAGCGTCACTGGCTTCCGAACCGGAAATCGACTCTACCCCCAATTCGACAAGCGACGGGTTGTCGATGACGGTCTTGTCCGCACGATTGACCGCCTTGGTGCGGGATCCATCGATATTGCAGGCGGTGACGAAGGCAAGCCTGCGATCGGCGTTCATCAAGACCGAAAAATGATGATAGCGCAATTCGTGTGGATCCTCGCCCGGTTTGGCAAGAAGGTTTTTGGCCAACCGGTAGGGTGAATCGGCGACCGTCGGCATTGGCAGGACAAAGCCCGGTATGAAGCCGGGCTCATACCCTCCACGATCATCGAAATCCTCTGTCTTCCAACCTGCTGCCTCGGCGATGGCCACGACCTTGGCGGGCTCGCTTGCTGGGCCTTTGCCGTCGTTTCGTCGCGCATCGCCTCCGTCGATCAACGGCGCCCGGACATTTATCTCGACGGGAAAAGTCCACGTGACCGAGCCATCGGCGTTGTGTCTCGTCGCCGGCGGATTGCGATCCGGTTCCGGTCGCTGCACCGCCTTGTCCAGCACATCTTCGCGAACGTCGGCGTTCAGCCGAACTGTCTCATCCATCATGCGCGGCGTGCCGGCCCAAATCGCCAGAGCTTCCGAAACCGCCGATGCCGAGGAGCCCGGCAGCCTAGACTTTCTAGCACCCAGATCGTCAACGATGGCGCTGATCCGTATGCCTTCGTTGATCTCGCGCGCAAGCGCATAGCCACCTATGCCCGTCACCTCGTGGAACGGGCCGGCCCAATGATGCAGGGCAATAGGCTCCCATTCGTTGTTGAAAACCGGCGACCCGGACGAACCCTGTTCGGTATCGGCAACATAGTGCAGCACTTGAACCGTTTCGTCGCGGGCCACCAGCCGGTTTTCACGCAGCACCAGTTCCTTGAAGCGGCCATCGGGGTGCTGAACGATGTTGGCGATTTCGCCAAGCATATGCTTGTCGCGCGCGTCCGACAGCGAAATAAAACCGAACTCTCCCAGTTCCTTTGGACCGGAACGCCGCTCACCGACCCCGATCAGCGTATAGTCCAGACCCTCTATGCTGTCGGTCACGAAACAGAATTCAGGATCGAACAGGAACGTCGTCGGCGTACGCACGGCATTCACGCCGTCCTGCTCATAGTCGAACTGGACCTGGAAGCGCCGGGATTCCGCCGGCGACGAAATCACATGGTTGTTTGTGAGGAACAGACTTGGCCCAACCAGAAAACCCGATCCCTGTGGATTGCCGTTGAGAAAGGCAACTCGGCCGACCGCATCGGCCGCACGGCGCCCACGCTCCAGGAATGCGACCCCGATGAAGTCGAGCGTTGGGCCGAGAATTGCCTCCGGTCCTGGCTGCTTAGCGGCGGCCTTTCTTTCACCGGCAGACCTCATGTCGATCGCTGCCGATATCATCTCCGCTTCGGTGCGGCTGAGCGACGCCTTTACCTGCAGCCTGTCGAGGCGCCTGGAGATGGTCTGTTCGGCGGCCAGCGGATTGCCGTTGGCGATGTGACCAAGTGAAGCCTCAATCTCGGCGCGCGTTTTCTTGACACGCTGGCGAACTATGTTTTCCACCTGCGCCAATATTTCAAGATCGACCATATTTCCCTCCTCCGGCTTACTTGAGAGAGTGCATATTTACATGAAATGTGCAATATTTTGCCGGCTTCTAGCTTACGGAAGTGGCCTGGTCGCGATTCAACACGCGGCACCTTACTCATTTTCGGGCTTACACAGCGCCGCCTCGTCGCCTATAAAAACCGGCTGGCGTGCGATGGCGTTTCTGTGCCTGGCCGCGCCTTCGGCAATTGAACCTACCGCCCATGGCAGATGATTAGGCGCACAGTAACACTCCCGACGATGCTGCTTGCGGTGATTGCGGCTCCGCTGATGCTGGCGGGGTTGCCGGCCAAGGGCCAGGAGCCGGAGCCCATCATCTCCATTGTGACGGGTCTCGCTCCGGGTGATCTCCTGAACGTGCGCGCCACGGCATCGGCCATGGGCAAGATCGAGGCGCGGCTGCCGAGTGGTTCGAGCGTGAAAAATCTCGGCTGCGGTGACGTCAGCGGCCATCGGTGGTGCAAGGTTGAAGACATTGACGACCCGAAGATGAGCGGATGGGCTCCCGCGCGCTACCTCGACCCTATCAATCCCCAGCAAGTGACACCCCAAGCGGCGGCCAATACGGAGAGCCCTGCCTCTAACCCGCTGCCGGATCTGACAGCGCGCCTGGGCGCGGCCGGTCCCGAAACGACGCTGAACTCCGCTGACGCAATCGGCAGGGTGGCGATCGAGGATGCTTACCGCCTGGCCCTGGCCGGTGGAAACCCCTCGACTGGACAGGTTGATGGATCGGCGCCCGCGGTTGATCCCGTCCAGAATTTCGGCGCGATCAATGCAGCGCCTCCGGCCGATGCACAAACCGTTGCACGGCTGCAGCCGCCGGGGACACCAGTCCCAGGTGCCGGGAACGTCATTCCTTGCGCGCGCTATGTCGGCCAGCCAATGACCAGCTGCAAGGCGGCGGTCGTGCGCACCGGCGACAAGATCGACGTGTCCGTGACATGGCCCGATGGCGGCACGCGCATCATCACCTTCCAAGCAGGCAAGCCGGCCGGTTCGAATGCGCCCGGCGAATTCCGCTTCACGCGCGAGGGCAGCCTCAACATCATCCGCGTCGGCGTTTCCGAACGCTTCGAGATTACCAACGCCCTGGCGAGCGGAGGATAGAGAGAGTGGACTGGTGTAATTGTAGGAATCAGCGCCGCCCCTCATCGCCCTGCCGGGCACTTCTCCCCGTATAGTGACGGGGAGAAGGGGCTGGCCGCAGCGTCGGCGCCCTTCTTGCAATGCTGGCGAGTGGCGAAATCGTCCATGAGAGCGCCCCTCTCCCCGTCACTATACGGGGAGAGGATGCCGGTAGGCAGGTGAGGGGCAGCACCGGCATCTAAACCTGAAGCGATTGCCCAGCTAGTGGACCCGCACACAAAGCCGCATTTTAGGGGGTTACATCCGGCAAAACTCTTCCCTATAAGGCCCTCCTAGCCTGATACCAGAATCGCGAGCATAACCGGCCGGGTCATCCCGTCCGGCTTTTTGTGCAAGCCGCCCGCCGAACGGACCCTCGACATGCCAAGACGCACCGACATCAAGTCGATCCTGATCATCGGGGCCGGCCCCATTGTCATCGGCCAGGCCTGCGAGTTCGACTATTCCGGCACCCAGGCCTGCAAGGCGCTGAAGGAAGAGGGGTTTCGCGTCATCCTGGTCAACTCCAATCCGGCCACCATCATGACCGACCCGGAGCTGGCCGACGCCACCTATATCGAGCCGATCACGCCCGAAGTGGTGGCCAAGATCATCGCCAAGGAGCGGCCGGACGCGCTGCTGCCGACCATGGGCGGCCAGACCGCGCTGAACACCGCCCTGTCGCTGCGCCGCATGGGCGTGCTCGACCGCTACAATGTCGAGATGATCGGCGCCGATGCCACGGCCATCGACAAGGCCGAGGACCGCGCGCTGTTTCGCGAGGCGATGAACAAGATCGGCCTGGAAACACCGAAGTCGATGCTGGCCAATGCCACCGACGTCAAGAATGCCGACCGCAAGACGCACGAGGCCGAGCGCGCCGAGTTGAAGGCCGAGAAGCCCGAAAATCTCGATGCCGCGCTCGACGCGCTGGAAACAAGCTGGAACCTCGGCGAAGGCGACCGCAAGCAGCGCTATATCAGCCACGCCATGGCGATAGCCGCACAGGCGCTCGACCATGTCGGCCTTCCCGCCATCATCCGCCCGTCCTTCACCATGGGCGGCACCGGCGGCGGCATCGCCTACAATCGCGCCGAATTCTACGAGATCGTCCAGTCCGGCCTCGACGCCTCGCCGACCACCGAAGTGCTGATCGAGGAGAGCGTGCTCGGCTGGAAAGAGTACGAGATGGAGGTTGTCCGCGACAAGGCCGACAATTGCATCATCGTCTGCTCGATCGAGAACATCGACCCGATGGGCGTGCATACCGGCGATTCGATCACCGTCGCCCCGGCGCTGACGCTGACCGACAAAGAATACCAGATGATGCGCAACGCCTCGATCGCGGTGCTGCGCGAGATCGGCGTCGAGACCGGCGGCTCCAACGTGCAGTTCGCCGTCAACCCGGCCGATGGCCGCCTGGTGGTCATCGAGATGAACCCGCGCGTCTCGCGCTCGTCTGCGCTGGCCTCCAAGGCGACAGGCTTCCCGATCGCCAAGATCGCCGCCAAGCTCGCCGTCGGCTACACGCTGGACGAGCTCGAGAACGACATCACCGGCGGCGCGACGCCGGCCTCGTTCGAGCCGAGCATTGACTATGTCGTCACCAAAATCCCGCGCTTTGCCTTCGAGAAATTCCCCGGCGCCGAGCCGGTGCTGACCACCTCGATGAAGTCGGTCGGCGAGGTCATGGCCATCGGCCGCACTTTCCAGGAATCGCTGCAGAAAGCGCTGCGCGGGCTGGAGACCGGCCTGACTGGTCTGGACGAAATCGAGATCCCCGGCATCGGCCATGGCAGCACGGCCGCCAGCCACGTCGACGACCGCAACGCCGTTCGCGCCGCACTCGGTACGCCAACGCCGGACCGGCTGCGCATGGTGGCGCAGGCGATCCGCATGGGCACCTCGCTGGAAGACGTGCACGCCATGTGCAAGATCGACCCGTGGTTCCTCGAACAGATCGCCGGCATCCTCGACATGGAGGCACGCATCCGCGAGCACGGCATTCCCGAGGACGCCGCCAATCTGCGCATGCTGAAGGCGATGGGTTTCTCCGATGCCCGCCTCGCCTCCCTGGTCAGGAAGGACGTTGAAGAGATCCAGAAGATTCGCGAAAAACTTGACGTTCATCCGGTTTACAAGCGCATCGACACCTGCGCGGCCGAGTTCGCCTCGCCCACCGCCTATATGTACTCCACTTATGAAGTGCCGTTTGCCGGCGCGCTCGCCAACGAGGCTCAGGTATCGTCGCGCAAAAAGGTCGTTATCCTCGGCGGCGGCCCCAACCGCATCGGCCAGGGCATCGAGTTCGACTATTGCTGCTGCCACGCCGCCTTCGCGCTGCGCGATGCCGGCTTCGAGGCGATCATGATCAACTGCAATCCCGAGACCGTCTCGACCGACTACGACACCTCCGACCGGCTCTATTTCGAGCCGCTGACGCCGGAGGACGTGCTGGAGATCCTGCGCGCCGAACAGGCGTCCGGCGAGCTGGTCGGCGTCATCGTCCAGTTCGGCGGCCAGACGCCGCTGAAGCTCGCCGACGCGCTGGAGAAGGCCGGCATCCCGATCCTCGGCACCTCGCCCGACATGATCGATCTCGCCGAGGACCGCGACCGCTTCCAGAAGCTGTTGCACAAGCTCGGCCTCAGCCAGCCGAAGAACGGCATCGCCTATTCGGTCGAGCAGGCCCGCCTCGTTGCCGGCGAGCTCGGCTTCCCGCTGGTGGTGCGCCCGTCCTATGTGCTCGGCGGCCGCGCCATGCAGATCATCCACGATGAGAGCATGCTGCAATCCTACCTGCTCGACACCGTACCCGGCCTGGTGCCGGAGGACATCAAGCAGAAATACCCCAACGACAAGACCGGCCAGATCAACACGCTGCTCGGCAAGAACCCGCTTCTGTTCGACACCTATCTGTCGGGCGCCATCGAGGTCGACGTCGATTGCCTGTGCGACGGCAAGTCGACCTACGTCTCCGGCATATTGGAGCATATTGAGGAGGCCGGCATCCATTCCGGTGACAGCGCCTGCTCGCTGCCGGTGCATTCGCTGCCCTCGGAGCTCGTCGACGAGCTGGAGCGCCAAACGGCAGCGCTTGCCCGCGCGCTCAATGTCGGCGGGCTGATGAACGTGCAGTACGCGATCAAGGACGGCACCGTCTATGTGCTGGAGGTCAACCCGCGAGCGTCGCGCACCGTGCCCTTCGTCGCCAAGACCATCGGGCGGCCGATTGCCAAGATTGCCGCCCGCATCATGGCCGGCGAAAGCCTGGAAGACGCCTTCGCCCATTACGGCGCCATGCCCGACCCACGCAACCCCGGCCACATCGCCGTCAAGGAAGCGGTATTCCCGTTCGCCCGCTTCCCCGGCGTCGACATCTTGCTCGGCCCGGAAATGCGCTCGACCGGCGAGGTCATGGGCCTCGACCGCGACTTCGCGCTCGCCTTCGCCAAGAGCCAGTTAGGCGCCGGCGTCGACCTGCCGCGCTCCGGCACGCTGTTCGTCTCGGTGCGCGACGAGGACAAGAAGGGCATCCTGCCGGCGGTCAAGCGCCTCGCCGGCCAGGGTTTTAAAGTGCTCGCCACCTCCGGCACGGCGCGCTTCCTCGCCGAAAACGGCGTCGCGGCCGAGAAAATCAACAAGGTGCTGGAAGGCCGCCCGCACATCGAGGACGCCATCCGCAACCGCCAGGTGCAGATCGTCTTCAACACCACGGACGGCCAGAAGGCGGTGTCGGACTCCAAATCGCTGCGCAGGGCGACGCTGATGCAGAAAGTGCCGTATTACACGACGCTTTCGGGCGCGGCCGCGGTGGCTGAGGCCATTGCTGCGCTGAAGGCGGGGAGTTTGGAAGTGAGGCCGCTGCAGGAGTATTTTGCGTAGTTTCAGCTTGAGTTTGAGCGAGACCGTTTAGGTCGAATGCCAGCTTCGCGATCTATTTCTCATCGAGTTCCTCATTGACGCCCGAGATCGAGAAAACCGATATGCTTTTAATGAGGTCTTTCATCTCGACTGAAATTTCCTCATTCCGCATTGCGTCTATTATGGCGGTTGGAGTCACACTTATCTTATATTCATCTTGCAGGGCCTTATTTACGCAACTTAAGGCGTCCTTCCCGGGAACAAGCCCCATTCTCAAATCCGCGCTGTCCCAAAATTTATCAAACTCATTCATTGCATCTTCGCTCACCGTCGCGTCGTTCAAACTTGGAGAATTCTGTCTCTCAAATCGCCGGCGATTAGAAAGATACTGACCAGCCACGTAATTTTTTTTCTCTAATGAGAACTTATTCAGCACAGCATCTGCGATTGGAACGTATGTCTTGGCGCTGCCGCCGCGACGCAGCACCTCTGAAACCTTGTTGGCGGCCGCTCTATCTATCGCGGCAGGGACCAGTAAAAAGTTCTCAATTTCCTTCCTGCGATGGAGTGCCACCAACTCCGAAAACTTCCCACAAGCTTCCTTAATAGCCGCGCATTCGTTCTCGCTTCGATAGTCCCGATCAAAAACGATTGCCGATGATATCTTCCCACCCAAGGTCAGTTCCATGCCGGCCTTGATATTTTTGGCTCTCTCCGGGTTAAAGCCCTCCACCGGTATGACTGCAAAATTTCCGCGATTACCTACTTCTGCAAATCCAAGTTTGCTGGCAAATTTCCCGAGTATCTGAAAATCTTTTCCTTCAACAAAAAGCGCTCGCCGCGTTTTCGCCAGTTGAGTAAGGATAGGGTTTAAATTCGAACCCAAAGATGAGAAGACATCTCCCAATTGCGAAGGGTTTTTCACACGCTGTGCCTGTTTTCTGTTTTTGTTGATTACTACGATATCATCCGCCTCTGCCTCAGTTATTATCTCAGTCGAATGAGTGGCAATCAGTATATCTGGAGCGATATTTCTAAGTAAAGTCAATAGCTGTCGTTATAATTCTGACTGCAGATAGATATCAGGCTCATCAATAAGAAATAGAGAATTGTTGCTCGACTGTATCAAATGCGTCAACATTTGGCACCATACTTGAAAGCCAAAACCTGCCCAAAAAATCTCTCTCGGAATCCTTGATTCCGGGCAGAACATATATAGCCTGGCGTTTTTGTGGGAGTAGTCGACTATTGGCTTTTCAATATCCATGCCGGGCCAAGTTCGGCTCAGGACTTCGCGAAACTCTTCGAACTTGTCAGGATAGTGATACCAAATATTTCTGAAATTCCTAGCGGACCTGTAGTTAAAAAGCGCTAACCGTGCAGCTTCCTTTTCATAAAGTACTTCGTTATGGTCAACTGGACCCAATATGGGGACAAACCCAATTGGGCAATTAAAATGCTTCATAAATTCTTTTGGAGAGTGAGGCGTCTTCCCATTATTGTTTATTGCTATTAAGTGGCACGACCCGGCCTCTGGGAAAAACAACAATAGCTCATTTTTGTTAGATAAATTAAACCGAATTGAGGCTGGCTGGCTGTCGTCATAGTTATAGAATATATTCTCTTCTGCGATCGATATCGCGCCAAGATCGACAATGTATCCATAAACAGACCCCTGCGGGCCGCTTACAACTTCCGATTTTCTTGAGGAGGCCTTTCGCAGTGCAGAGGCCAATATCCTAAACGCGGCTAAGATAGTTGACTTTCCGGCATTATTAGGTCCGACAAGGATATTAAAGTTCCTGAGATGTAACGTAAATTTCTCAAAGGCTTTAAAACGATTAAACTCTACACGCGTAAACCTATGCAGATCGCTCATAGTGACATCCACGGTTACGGCTACGACTAGATCGATCGCAAGATCTGGTCGAGCGCTGTTGGTCGAGTTCGAAGGTGACGGCCTGCTTCAAGGGGGCTTATGTCAGTTCGCAACCTCAGCGATGTCTACCTTCGCTGCCTTGGCCTTGGCCCTTTCAAGCTTATTCACAGCCTTTCGCATTCTGGCGACCGCCTCTTTCGCCTTGTCGCCTTCGATTGTGTCCCGCTTGATCACTTCATTTTCGACCAACTGCGACAGGTTTTCGTTGCCGACCTTGATGTCGGGAAAGAGTCTTCGGATTTCCCTGCGCACTACAGAAATCACCGGCTCCGACCGGATGATCGCCGACACCGTAAACTTGTTGAATAGCTGGGCCTGTTGATGAAAGGCATCCATCGCATCGATTGTCAGCCCTTCCTTGGCAAACAGGAAAAGACACTGCAAATGGTCCTCATTCTTTGGATTCATGTCGGCGAAGCCGATGCGGCACACTTCCTCGTGGCTAATCTGATTTGCAACGTAGATCCGAACCAGCCGCCATTCGACCGCATTCGTCAGGATCACCCAGTGGATACCTTGATGAGCGCCGTAGTCGATAACTTGTCTCAGGTGATTATCCGCGAGCCCGCTACCCGCTGATTTGACCTCGACAAGCAATCTCAGCTTTCCACCGATCTTTATCGCGAGGTCGCAATATGTGGCCTTAATCTGATGCTCTGACGTAAGCTCATCATATTTATCATAGCCAAACACGTCGGCCAGGATGTCCTTGATCAAGGTAACCGTGTCGGCTTCCGCGACATCAGACTTTTGCTGAGCCAGGGTAATCCGTTGATATTTCTTTAGATTCGACGCAATTCGTTCGACGAATTTCTTTGGTAATTTATTCAATGACTCGCCCTCCCTATCCCCGGCGGGATTTGAGGACGAGTCTACTTGAAAGACAAGCGGAAATTGTCGCCTGTCTCTCCCTCCCGTGCGATCCCTGTCTGTATACAAGGGAAGCCGGCAGACGTGTAAGGCAGCGCCAGCTCGGTCTAGTCAGAGAAACCCAATAAACCGTCCGGCGAAAAGCACGGACGTCCAGAGAATCATCGAAAGCACAGCCAGCACGGTCACGGTCCCGCCAGCCGGCTCGTCACCGCCTCTTGCGCGGCGCATGAAGGCAAGGAAGTTGGCGCCGGCAAGCAGGATGAGCGTCATCTTGGCGAGGAAGATCGGCATCGCCGCATACTCCCTCGCCCTGACTGAAAAGAGCAGCGACCCCGTGACGAGCGCACCGGCGAACGCGCCCAATGCGATGCAGCGCAGCAGCGCGACGAACGCCGGCTGCGGCAGCGCGCTGAAGGCGCCCAGGATCTTGAGATCCATGAGCCAGACGCTGGTCAGCAGCGCGCCGATCGACATGATGTGCAGCGCATTGACGATGGGGTAGGCGAGGAAGGATGACTTCAGCCCCCGCACGAAAGCGACTTGCTCGATGCCGGCGAGGAACCCGTCCATTCAGGCCGGCGGCACGCGGTCGGGATAGACATCATAGGTCTTGCCGCCGACGACGACACGAACTGCCTTCATGCGCTTTTCGCTCTCGTCTTGCGAGCGGTTGCCGATCGCGGTCACCTCGTCGCCGACCTTGGCAACGTCCTCGGTGAAGCCGGCGGCGATCGTGCGGGACGGCGGTGCCATCTCCACCCGCCAGGCCTCTCCCTTCGCGTCGACGTCCAGCGTGGCGTGCGGGTTGCCGATATAGATGGCCGTGATCTTGCCCCGGAGTTCGAAAAACCCGTCCTGGGTCCACGACCAGCCGTGATGGGCATAGGCCGCGGTTGCGGCGGCAAGCATCACCGCCGCCGTCAGCGTGACGCCCCGAACCCCGTTGAAAGGTGACTGCATCGCTCGTCTCCTCGGTTCGGCATTCGAGAGTAGGTCACGGCGCGGCAACGTCAAATCACATAAGGCCCTTGGTATCGGGAGGATTTCGATTCCCGATACGCCAATAGGAGATATCCTTGCCAAGCTCAGTGGCAGCACCCTTCCCCATACTGCAGCTGCTCCTGCCAGCTCTGCGCCCTGCCCTCGGGCGTGAAATCCATCAGGTTCCACAGGATCTCGCAGGTGCCGATGGCGCGCGGGTCCTGACCGGGTTCGGGCGGCGCGAAGCCGAGTTCGGAGCTCCAGAAGTGGCGGATGCCGTCGCCGTCGCGGTGGAACACCGAAAGCACCGGAAGCTGCGCGCCGTCCTTGGCCTCGGCCTGGTAGTCGCGCTTGAAGCTGTTGCCGGCCGAGGAAACCAGCCGCATGTTGGTCCAGCCGCGGTCACGGCCAAGCGTCAGCAGGTTTTCCAGCGCGGTCTTGGCCACGACAGCGAAATTGTAGCCGGCAGCCTCGAGATGCCCAATGGCGCCGTCGAACTGGTCGAGCAGCGCCGTGCAGGATGGGCACGGCTGGTCCTGTCTCGGCAGCTTCGCCGTGCCGCCGCTGGTCGCCACGTCGCGCGTCTCCTGCGGATGGCGCGGAAACATCATCGAATAGACGATCAGCGTGTCCTTGCCGGGCGCAAACAGCTCCGACAGTTTTATACGGGCCGGCTTGCCGTCGGCGCCAAGCCCGTCGAAGACATAATTCTGCGGCACCAGCCCGCCGGGCGGCAGCGCGCGGCGGGCGACGGCGACATCCTCCATGGCGCGGCGCAGTTCGATTTCCTTCTGCAGCAGCTCGTCGCGGGCGGCGCGATATTCCTGGGATTCATTGGGAAAGCTGATCATCGTCATCTCCATCTGCCGGGGCGGCGCGTGGCGGGAGGCGCCTTGCCTCCCAAGGACGCATCGCCAAAGACGGTTCCGACATTTTTTGCTGCGCCGTTGCCGCTCACTCTTGCCCATTCCGGGCGCTGGCGCCGCCCCTCATTGCCCTGCCGGGCATTTCTCCCCGTATAGTGACGGGGAGAAAGGTGCCTTCGCCGACGGTTTCGCCAATCTCCGGCGTGGCAGAGGGCGTGCCGGCGTTGCGGCCAGCCCCTTCTACCCGTCACTATACGGGGAGAAGGTGGCGGCAGCCGGATGAGGGGCAGCGCCGACTTCGCCAAATGGCGATCAGCTTCGCTGAGGCAAACCTATGCTCACCCCGCCCAATCCACCTCGACCATTCCCAGCCGCTGATAGAGCCTGACCGCGGCGGCGTTCTCGACCGTATTGGTCTTGAGATCGACATGCGCAGCACCCCTCGCACGAAACACCGCAAAGGCGTGGCGCATCAGCGCTTCGGCTATGCCCTTGTCGCGCGCCTCGGGGTGGACGGCAAGGTCCTTGACGAAAGCCCGCGTCCAGCAGAGCGCCGCACCCGCCAGACGGCCTTTGCGGTCGATGACCAGGAAACACAAACCGGGGTCGAATTCGGCGTCGCCCGAAACGCGCGGCCACCATTGGTCGAACGGCCCATCGGCGCCGTCGTCGAACACCGCGGTCAACAGCGTATGCAAAGCGAGTGCATCGGCGGCTTCGAAGCCGCGCATGAAAAACCCTTCCGGCCAGCGCGGCGCCAGAAGCGTGTCGTCGAGGACCTTGCGCAGTCTTATTTCGTTTGGCGCCGGCGGACGCGGCTCAGGCATCGGGCTGCATGCGGCGACGCAAGCGGTCGCTGTCAAGGCCGGTTTCGCCCAGCATACCCCTGCGCTTGGCGTCGTAATAATAGCCGCTCTGGTAGAGCCGGTCGGCGCGCTTGGGATTGCCGCCGCTGACCAGCCAGGCGCCGCGCAGATATTTCACCGCATATTTCAGGTTGGTCTCGGCGTCGAACAGGCCGCTCGCCGGCCCGTCATAGCCCATGCCGCGCGCCGTTGCGTGCTTGATCTGCATTAGCCCCCAATGGCCGTGATTGTAGGCTTTCGGGTTGAAGGTGCTCTCGCGGTTGACGACACTGCGCACCAGATCGACCGGCACCTGGTAGAGCGCGGAATATTTCTCGATCAGCCGCTCGATCTCGCTGCGGCCGCCGGCGTTCGACTGCCCCTCTGCCGGGTCGGTCGCGGCCAGGGCGGCCGGGTTCTGCGGCACAGTATAAGAAACCGGCTGAACGCCGGGCATGGCAGCGGTCTGTTCGGTGACCGGCATGGCGACAGCGGCCGTCACGGCGGCTGGCTGGGCGTTGGCCGTCATGACGCTGGGCGCAGAAGCCGCCAGCGGCGTCGGCCCGGCAAAGGCGGCGGCCGGCTCGACCGGCAGTGCAGCCGCCTGGGCGACGCCGGATGGTTCCGGCAGGACCGAAACCGTGTCGGGCAGCGCCAGCGTGAAACCGGCATCGGCAGTGGTGTTATTTTCAGTGAAGGCGGACGCCGGGGTCGACGGCGAAGTCGAGGTGCAGCCGCTGAGAGCGGTCAGAGCCAACACCGCCGCAAGGACGGGAAAGAGGAATTTTGCTGGCAAGCGGCGCTCGGGTCCGGTTCGTCGGGTGTTAAGAAGTCCTTACACCAGCATCTTTCCCCGGGCAATCCGCGGTACCCGGTGGTTTTCGGGTGGCGAGCCGGGCCGGGAAATGCGATATTGTTCTGGATTTGTACTTCGATTTTTCGGAAAGGAGCACGCCATGCACGCCCCTCATGCCCCCATCGGCCACGCGGTCTTCGAAACCGTGCTCGGCTTCATGGGCATCGCCTGGAGCGAAGCCGGGCTGACCCGGCTCTGCCTGCCGCAGCGCAGCCGCGACGCGGTGGAGCGCCGGCTGTTGCGCCATGCTGCCGCCGAGCAGCCTGCGCAGCCCGAACCGCAATGGGTTACCGAGCTGATCGCGTCGATCAAGGCCTACGCCGCCGGCGAGGACGTCAATTTCTCCGGCGTGCCGGTCGATCTCAGCGGCGTCGACGAGTTCCGCCTGGCGATCTATGATGCCGCGCGAAAACTCGCCTTCGGCGAAACCACCACCTATGGCGAACTGGCCAAACGCGCCGGCCATGCCGGGCTCGCGCGTGAGACGGGCGCCGCGCTCGGCGCCAACCCGGTGCCGCTGGTCATCCCTTGCCACCGCATCCTTGCCGCCGGCGGCAAGATCGGCGGCTTTTCCGCCCCCGGCGGCTCGGCCACCAAGGAAAAGATGCTGGCAATGGAAGGCGTACGCGTCGGCCCGCCGCCGGCGGCGCAGGGGTCGTTCGGGTTCTATGTATTTTTATATTGAGGTGATGCCGGCCTGCAAATGGCGGCTTCCTGCGCTTCCGGTGCTCACGTACCCAAAGTACGCTCCGCTCCGGTTCTCGGAATCCACCATTTTCAGCTCGGCCTGACCTGAATCTCAACACACCCCGGCGCATCATCTCGAAGACCTAATCCGGAAGCAGGCGCCGGCGGAAGCGTCGGTCGATCTCCACACGCTTGCATTTGTAGACGGTGCAGGAATTCGTATCGGCGCTCGGCACCGAAGCCCGCGCCCTAACCTCGCCCATATCGCAGAATTGCTGGCTCCGCACGTAGCGGTCGTAGAGCGCCAGCCCCGGCACGCGCGCCGATCTGTAGCGCAGGATGACCGCGCCCTCGCGCGCGATCGTCGCCTGCACCTTGCCGCAGCTCATGCGGGTCGGGTCGTAGCGAGACCGCCTGCGCCTCGGCGGCCACCAGCGTCAGGCAAGCGGCAAGCAGAACGATTTTCATGGCCCTCTCCCCAAACCCGGCCGCGCCCGAAGCCGGCGCGATCCTGCCGCGTCAGGCGCGCAACAACGACGCTCTCACGCGATTGGGGCGGCCGTTGGGCAGCGTTGCCGCGGCGCCATTTTCCGCCCCGTCTTGTTTTTTGCGCGAAAGCATATTATATGCGGTCCATTGATATTTCGGCCGATCGATCCGGGCCTCGCGATATTCGCGTTTGCTGACGTTCTATCTCCAAAATCTCGATACAAATCGGCTGGGTTTCGGCCCAGTCAAACCAAAGCAAACGTAAAGGACTATCGAAATGGCAACAGGTACGGTCAAGTGGTTTAATTCCACCAAGGGTTTCGGCTTCATTCAGCCTGACAGCGGCGGCGCGGACGTTTTCGTCCACATCTCTGCAGTCGAGCGCGCTGGACTGTCGACCCTGGTTGAAGGCCAGAAGATCAACTTCGAGATCGAGCAGGACCGCCGCACTGGCAAATCGTCCGCTGGATCTCTGAGCAAGGCAGCCTGATTTTGCGAATGGCGCGCGCCGGGCGATAGCCCGGGGCGTGCGGCAAGTCACGGATGTACTGGCGGTCGCGCGAGAAGCGCGCCGGAGCGAAAGACCCCGACAAGCCGAAGCAGCAGATTGCTGCCGGCCCGGCCAAAGCGCTCCCGATCAGGCTACCAAGCATGGGAAGGCGGGATTTTGTCCCGCCTTTTTGCTGTCTGGATTTCAGACGCCGACAATTGGCGAAACCGGCAACACGGCGTCCTTCTCCCCGTCACTATACCGGGAGAAGTGCCCGGCAGGGCGATGAGGGGCAGCGCGACGCATCAGACCTACTAATCGCACTGCCAAGCACGACATTACGACAAAGGGCTGGCGCCGCCCCTCATCTGGCTGCCGCCATCTTCTCCCCGTATAGTGACGGGGAGAAGGACGCTTTCGCCGAAGATTTCGCTAACCGCCAACGTTGCTCAGCAAGGTCGGCGAGTTGCACTCAACCCACCCACTCCAGCGGCACGTGCCCCGGATCGGCCTCGACCCGTTTCAGCCAGGCGGCGACCGCCGGATAAGCGTCGAGCTGAAAGCCGCCCATCTCGGCCGCATGCGTATAGGCATAGAGCGCGATGTCGGCGACGCTGAGCGCCTCGCCGGCGAAGAATCGGCTCTCGGCCAGGCGCTTGTCCATGACGCCAAGCGCCTTGTTGCCGCGCTCCAGCGTCAGCGCCAGCCGCTCCGGCGTCGCATCCCTGGCCCGTTCGGGAAAGGTCAGCAGCGCCCTGCGAACGGCGATATAAGGCTCGTGGCTGTATTGCTCGAAGAAAAGCCACTGATAGGTCAGCGCGCGTTCATATCTGTCCGCCGGCAGGAACCGCGTGCCTTCGGCGAGATAGAGCAGGATGGCGTTGGATTCGGCAAGCCGCCGGCCATCGTCGAGTTCGAGCAGCGGCACCATGGCGTTCGGGTTCTTGGCGACATAGTCGGGCTTGCGCGTGTCGCCAGTATGCGAGCTGACCTCGACGTTGGTGAAAGGGATGCCGAGCTTGGCCATCAAGAGGCGCGGCTTGTAGCAATTGCCGCTGTCGATCATTCCGTAGAGTATCATTGGCGCTCCCTTTGCTCCTGCGACGACAGCGTCGAGGCTCGATGAGCCGACCGGCTTTATCGCGACAACGGCGGCTTCATCCAGTGATTTGTTTTGGCGTATCGATCAGCGCCGCTGATGCATCGGGATGTGTCGAGATTGCCGGCATCACCGGGATATCGGCATGGCCCGAAAGGAATTATCTAAAAGTCTATTGGTACAATATCTCATTTTTCTCTGCGGCTGCCGTTTTAATTTCATGGAATAATTTAACAATACCAAACGCAGAGGTAAACATTCGTCTTATCCCCTTCTTGCCCTTCAATCCTTCTATTAGGATGTCCCTTTTTGCAAGGACGTGCCCCTGAGATGCTCCTTTGTCTCGAAATATTTCGACCTGCGGATCGGACGGGTTAACGTCCTTTATCAACCTATAACACCAATACGCCGCCGACGGGTTGCTGTCCGAAATTCTCTTAAATCTTTCTATCGCTTCGACAAAATTGCCAGATCTCTGTTGTACCCCTGCAATTCTATATGTTGCGATGTCACTACCTAGACTCTCCGCTATCGAATAATACTCCACAGCCAAGTCTGTGTTTTGAAAGGCGCTGTCCATATCGTAGGCTATACCCAGTGAGTACGCTGCCGCTGCTTTCTTACCCTCATACTTCATTGCATCTAAGAGAATCGATGTTGCCGCCTGCATATCACCTCTCTGGAGAGCCTGCTTAGCCTGCAACAATTGAAGATCATCCTCGTCAGACATACGTTTCTCTCTCATTTCGGTCGTCTGCGATCCGGTATCGTGACTTGATTTGGGCCGGCACCATGCTAGCCGAATAAAGGCACGACGTTGTTGTCCATGCCAAGCAGCCTGTCGATAGGCAGCGGTTCTTCATCGAAGACCATGCCGGCCAGCGCCGGCCGCGCCAGATGATAACCCTGCAAAAGGTCGACGCCGCCATCCAGCGCGACGCGCAAACGAGTGGCATTCTCGATTCCTTCGACCAGCACCTTGGTGCCGCGGTCGTGCAGCGCCGAAACCAGCGGCCGGAAGAACCGTTCGGCGGCGGCATGGCGGCAGAATTCGGCGAACCAGGTGCCGTCGATCTTGACGATGTCGGGCTGCACGAGGGCGACCCTTTCTTCCGTCGAATGCCCGGTGCCGAAATCGTCGATGGCGATGCGGATGCCGTCGCGCCGCATCTCACGCGCCAGCCTGACAAGCAGCTTGTCGCCGGCCGCCTGCTCGGTGATCTCGCAAACCAACATGCCGGGATGCAGGCCGAAATCCGCCAGATGCCTGGTCATCAGCCTGATTTCGGCCAGTGCCCGTGCGGGATCATCATTGATCAGCGGATTGTAGTTGAAGAACAGGTCGAGCCCGTCGAGGCCGATGTTGCGGAAATTGCGCAAATGCAGCACCCGGCACATGGTTTCGACAAACAGGCGATCCGCTGCCGGCACGCCTTCGAAGAACATTTGCGGCGCCACCGGCCTGCCGGCACGATGCGGCTCGATCAGTCCCTCCACCGCGACGGCGGCGAGAAACCTGCCGCGCGGCGCGAAGACCGGCTGGTAGGCGCTCCTCAGCCGGAATGTGCCGTAGACGCCGTATTCGATGCCGACCTCGTCGGCAAAGATCGCCTCGCCGACCTTGCGCCGCATGTCGGCTTGCCCGGTCACGATGCCACCCTGCGGCCGAAGGCCCGCATCCGTCGCCGCGGCGGAACGGCCGCAGGCACCTTCTCCATGTCCGGCGACTCCGCGGCCGCCTGCCCGCTCTTGTCGAAGACGTGAAAGCTGGTCGGCGCAAGCTCAGGGCGCGCCAGCACGTAGCCCTGCACCATCGAGGCGCCCGACTTTTCGGCGAGCTCTAGCTGCCAGCCCGTCTCGATGCCCTCGAATACCGTTCGGATGCCTTGTTCTTCGAAGCTTGTCACCATGGCGGTCAGCAAAGCGAAGCCGGCACCGGACTCCATCAGTGTCATGATCCAGTCGGCGTCGAACTTGACGATGTCTGGCCTGAGCTCCTTGATGCGATTGATGTCGGACTCGTCGGCGCCGTAATCGTCGACGGCAATGCGCAAACCATTGCCCCTGAGCGCCTCGACGAAATTGTAGAGCGTTTCCTGCGATGCCGATTTCTGCTCGGTGACCTCGCAGACGACGCGGCGCGGATCGATGTCCGCCTCGTGCAACACCAGCCGCATGTCGCGCAGCGCCTTATCGGCAATGCTGCGATCGGTGAACACCGACGGATCGAAATTGATGAAGATCGAGGCGTCTCGCGGCAGGCAGGCGCCGGCGTTCAGAAGGTGCAGCGTCCTTGTCAGCGCCTCGATGTGCAGGCGGTCGACAGCGGGACAGCTGTTGAAGAAACTCATCGGCGGCTGCGGCTCGCCGTCGCGGAACGGCCGGATCAGCCCCTCGAAGGCGACGACGGAAAGCTTGCCCTTGTTGAAGGCGAAGATCGGCTGGAAAGCGCTTTGCAGCGTATAGGCGGCCCAGACACCGCTGGCGGTGCCGTCATTGTGGCGGATGATATGGGCGAGCCCGATGCTGCGCGTCACGGTTCCTCGCTATGCGAGACTTGGCGGACCGGGTTGCGATCCCTGCCATTCAAACTTTTACCGGCTGTTGATGAATTTATTGTTGCCGGGATTTGCGGGCTGGCTCATCCGACAATGCTTGCGCCCGGGCTTGCGCTTGACAAGATGATACGACATGAGAGGCGCCGCGGCGCCTTCGCCGCGCCGGTCCTTTCTGGAGATACCTGTCATGGCCTTTCTTGCCGACGCCCTGTCCCGCGTGAAGCCTTCCGCGACCATCGCGGTGACGCAGAAAGCGCGCGAGCTGAAAAACGCCGGCCGGGACGTGATCGGGCTGGGCGCCGGCGAACCGGACTTCGACACGCCCGACAATATCAAGAACGCCGCAATCGAGGCCATCCGCCGCGGTGAGACGAAATATCCGCCGGTATCCGGCATCGTGTCGCTGCGCGAGGCGATCGCGAAAAAGTTCAAGCGCGAGAATAATCTCGACTACCGGCCGGAGCAGACCATCGTCGGCACCGGCGGCAAGCAGATCCTGTTCAACGCCTTCATGGCGACGCTGAACCCCGGCGACGAGGTGATCATCCCGCGGCCCTATTGGGTGAGTTATCCCGAAATGGTGGCGATCTGCGGCGGCACGTCGGCCTTTGCCGACACCTCCATCGACAACGGCTTCAAGCTGACCCCGGCGGCGCTGGAGAAGGCGATCACGCCGCGCACCAAATGGCTGTTGATGAACTCGCCGTCCAATCCGTCGGGCGCCGCCTATGCCGAAGCGGAGCTCAAGGGCCTGGCCGACGTGCTGTTGAGACATCCCCATGTCTGGGTGCTGACCGACGACATGTACGAGCATCTGATCTATGGCGACTTCGTCTTCAAGACCATCGCCGAGGTCGAGCCGAAACTCTATGAGCGCACGCTGACTATGAACGGGGTGTCGAAGGCCTATGCCATGACTGGCTGGCGCATCGGCTATGCGGCAGGCCCGGTGCCGCTGATCAAGGCGATGGACATGATCCAGGGCCAGCAGACCTCCGGCGCCTGCACCATCGCCCAATGGGCGGCGGTCGAAGCGCTGAACGGGCCGCAGGATTTCATCCCGAAGAACAAGGCGATCTTCCAGGGCCGGCGCGATCTCGTCGTCTCGATGCTCAACCAGGCGCGCGGCATCACCTGCCCGTCGCCGGAGGGTGCGTTCTACGTCTATCCCTCCTGTGCCCAGCTGATCGGCAGGAAGACCAAGAGCGGCAAGGTGATCGACGGCGACGAAACCTTCTGCTCGGAACTGCTCGATGCCGAGGGCGTGGCGGTTGTTTTCGGCTCGGCCTTTGGCCTCGGCCCGAACTTCCGCATCTCCTACGCCACGTCGGAGGCATTGCTCGAAGAGGCCTGCACGCGCATCCAGCGTTTCACCGCCTCGCTGATCTGATCGGGCATATTGCTGCCAAAGAAAAACCCGGCGCAAGCCGGGTTTTTCAGCCCAGAACCTTTCAGCCGCCATACTGCTCGTCGTTCACCTTCTCCAGCCAGTCGACATGCACACCCTCGAGCGCTTCCTGCATGGCGATATGCGTCATCGCCGATTTGGGCGCGGCGCCGTGCCAGTGCTTTTCGCCGGCCGCGAAGGAGACGACGTCGCCGGCCCGGATCTCCTGTATCGGCCCGCCCCAGCTTTGCGCGAGGCCGGCGCCGGACGTGACATAGAGCGTCTGGCCGAGCGGATGCGTGTGCCAGTGGGTGCGGGCGCCGGGCTCGAAGCTGACCGTGGTGGCCCTGAGCCGCGCCGGCGCTTCCTTCTCGATGATCGGCGTCTGCAACACCCGGCCGGTGAAGTATTTGTCCGGCGCAATGATCGTCGGCACGCTGCCGCAGGCAATGATCTTCATCGTCGCAAATCCTCGCTCTAGTTCTAATGTGGTGGGCGGTCCGGCAACGGCCGTTCCTTCTGTCTAGACCCTACCACTTTCGTCCGATGCCGGCTGCATGCCCTGCCGGCCGCGGACAAGGCGCGGCCAAAACAGGCCGGTGCGTCCGCGGTAGGCGTTGTAGGCACCGGCCAGCCTTGTCCGCGAAAATTTTCGCTCTTCGTCCAATGCTGCGATCGCGTAGATCGCAACGATGCCGGCGACCGGCACCACCGCCCAGACCGACCAGGTCGCGATACCCCACCCTATCCAGAAGATGATGTAGGACGTGTAGAACGGATGGCGGACGTGGAAATACGGGCCTTCGGTCACCAGGCTGTCGGGAGTTTCGGGGTCGAATGCGAAACGCAGCCGCGCCTTGCGGGAGACCGAGATCGCCCACCAGAACAGCGCCGAGCTTGCCAGCTCGATGGCGAGCCCGCCGATCTTCGCCGTCCCCGGCTGCCGCTCGATCCACAGGAGCGCAAGAAAGAACAGCGCCGTGCCGACGACGACAGCCGAAATGACCATGGCGCCTGGAGACATGGTCGGCGACTGGAAATGCGCGCGCATGGACCAGGCATATTGGCCGAGCGTGGCGATGCTGCTGATCGAGACGAGAAGGTCGAGAGTGGATTCCATCATCAGGGTCCCGGGGTTAGCTGTGGTGGATTCGCTGCATCATACCCGGCAGAAGCCGAGAAATCATTTCTTAACCACCACTCTAAACAACATGGTGACCTCGGCATGCAATGTTGACGTTGAGACAATTCGAAGGTCCAACACGCTATGGCCGTTTCCCATCGCACGATCCGCACACCGCAAGCGGATTTGCGCCTCAGCCAGTCGTCGGGACCCGGCGTCCCGCTTGTCCTGATCCATGGGTCGGGCAGTTCGCGCGCCGTATTCGCCCGTCAGTTCGACAGCCCCTTGGCCGCTGCCCATCGGTTGATTGCCTTCGACCTGCCCGGTCACGGAGAATCGTCGGACGCCCGCGATCCGGCGACGGACTACACCATCGCCGGTCTTGCCCAATCGGCGGCTCAGCTTCTCGATGGCTTGGGGATCGACCGCGCCGTCGTCTTCGGCTGGTCGCTCGGCGGACACGTGGCGATCGAGCTCGCGAGTCTCCACCCGGCGGTCGGCGGACTGATGCTGACCGGCGCACCGCCGGTATCGAAGGGCCCTTTCGGCATGCTGCGCGGCTTCCATGCTCATTGGGATATGCTGCTGGCCTCCAAGAAGACGTATTCCGAACGCGATGCCGAGCGCTTCGAAACGCTCTGCTTCGGCGACACCGCCGACCCGTCGTTCCGCAAAACCATCCTGCGCACCGACGGCCGGCTGCGCGCCGCGGTGACGCGCGGCATGCTCACCGGCAAGGGCGCCGACCAGAGACAGGTGGTCGAGCAAGCCGCGTTTCCGGTCGCCATCGTCAATGGCGAGAACGACCCGTTCGTCCGGCTCGGCTATTTTGAAACGCTCGCCTGCGGCTCGTTGTGGGAGCAGTGCCACATTATTTCCGGTGCCGGGCATGCGCCTTTCTGGGAGCGTGCGGACCTGTTCAATCCGTTGCTCGCGCGCTTTGCCGAGGCGGTCGTGGCGCAGCGCGTGGACGGAACTCCGCTGGCGTCGCGCCAAGCCGGCACCGGCTGAACCCGGCCCCCGAACTTCAACCTCAAATCCCTTGCCCTCCCGGCCTGCCCGTGGGACGATGCCGCTTGGGTAGGTGGCAAATTGAAAAAAGCCTCGCCCGCGACGGCCGACAGGCCGGCCGCCGCTCACAGGGAAACGCCTGAGTGGAGGTCAGCCATGGGTACTCGCGCCGGAGGACGACGCACGGGACCGAAATGCATTGCCATAGTCGGTCCCTTCGCAAGCGGTAAGACGACACTTCTCGAAGCCATACTTGCCCGTACAGGCGCCATTCCCCGCCAGAATCCCGTTTCGTCGGGAAATACCGTTTCCGATCATTCGCCCGAGGCGCGCGCTCATGCCATGAGCGTCGAGGCGACCTTCGCCACCACCGAATTCATGGGCGAGCCGTTCACCTTCGTCGATTGCCCCGGCTCCATCGAATTCTCCTTCGAAGCCGAGCCGGTGCTGGCCGCCTGCGATGTCGCCGTGGTCGTCGCCGAAGCCGACGAGAAGAAGATCCCTGCCCTGCAGCTGATCATCCGCAAGCTCGACGATCTCGGCGTGCCGCGCATCCTGTTCCTGAACAAGGTCGACAAGGCGATATCCGGAGTGCGCGACACGCTGAAGATGCTGCAGCCGGCGAGCTCGGTGCCTCTGCTGCTGCGCCAGATCCCGCTGCGCAAGGACGGCGTCGTTATCGGCTCGATCGACCTCGCTTTGGAGCGGGCCTACATCTATCGCGAATATGCCGAGAGCGAGGTCGCCCAGATCCCGAGCGACGACAAGGCGCGCGAGCTCGAGGCGCGCTTTTCCATGCTGGAGACGCTCGCCGACCATGACGACCAGCTGATGGAGCAATTGCTGGACGAGATCGAACCGCCGAAGGATGCGATCTTCGACGATCTCGCCGCCGACCTGCGCGACGGCACGGTGACGCCGGTGCTGATCGGCACCGCCGAGAAGGGCAATGGCGTGCTGCGCCTGTTGAAGGCGATCCGTCACGACGCACCCAATATAGAGGCGACACGCAAGCGCCTCGGCGCTTCCGATGGCGATGCCACCGCAGTCCAGGTGATGAAGACCATCCACACCCCGCATGGCGGCAAGCTGTCGGTATCGCGCATCCTGTCCGGCCAGGTCGCCGATGCCGCCGAGCTGTTCCTTTCCAGCGGCGAAACGGCAAAGGTCTCCGGCATCTACAAGATGCTCGGCAAGGACCAGTTCAAGCTGAGTTCGGCCAAGGCCGGCGACACGGTCGCGCTCGGCAAGCTGGACGCCGTCAGGACGGGCCAGACGCTGAGCTCGACCAAGGGCGGCATCAAGCCGCTGGCCACGCTGGCACCGCCGCAACCGGTCTTCGCCTTCGCGCTGCGGCCGAAAGAGCGCAAGGACGAGGTGAAGATGTCGGCGGCCATCCAGCGCCTGGCCGAGGAAGATCCCTCGCTCAACCTGCATCACAACCAGGATTCCGCCGAAACCGTGCTGTCCGGGCATGGCGAGATGCATCTGCGCGTCGTGCGCGAGCGGCTGGAAGGCAAGAACCAGATCCCGGTCGAAGGCCATGTGCCGGCCGTGCCCTACCGCGAGACGATCCGCAAAGCGACGCAGCAGCGCGGCCGCCACAAGAAACAATCGGGTGGCCACGGCCAGTTCGGCGACGTGGTGATCGAGATCAAACCGCTGCCGCGCGGTTCAGGCTTCCAGTTCACCGATACGATCACCGGCGGCGTCGTGCCGAAGACCTACATCCAGTCGGTCGAGACCGGCGTGCGCGATTACCTGAAATCCGGCCCGCTCGGCTTCCCGGTCGTCGATGTTGCCGTCAACCTTTCCGACGGCTCCTACCATGCGGTCGATTCCTCCGACATGGCCTTCCAGATGGCGGCGAAGCTGGCGATGAAGGAAGGCATGGCCGCGTGCTCGCCGGTATTGCTTGAGCCGGTGATGAAGGTCGAGATCGTCACGCCGTCCGACGCGACGTCGAAGATCATCGCGCTGATCCCGCAGCGGCGCGGCCAGATCCTCGGCTACGACGCGCGGCCCGGTTGGCCCGGATGGGACGTCGTCGAGGCGACCATGCCGCAAGCCGAGATCGGCGACCTCATCATCGAGCTGCGCTCGGCCACGGCGGGTGTCGCCAGCTACCGGGCCGTCTTCGACCACATGGCCGAACTCACCGGCCGGTTGGCCGACGAAGCGCTGAACGCCAACGGCAAGGCCGCCTGAAACAGCAGCTGGCCGCCAGGGTACAAGGAAACGGCGCCCGGATCATGGGGGCGCCGTTTCATTGCGGACCGTCTTCGTGGGAGGCGAAACGGCAGGTCCGCCGCATGCTTGCCGCCGGTGCTTGGCGGAGGAAGGTTCGGACGCGGTAGCCGCCTGAGCCCGGGTCGTCCGAGTGATGCCCCCATCCCCCGGACGAGCCACACCGCGTCCTATGCTCTGCTTAGTCGATTTGGCGCGCCTGCGGCATGTTACCCGAGGTTACATGTCACTGTTACGCGCCAGTTCCGGCCAATTTTCCGTCGATGCGGCTTGATTTCAGGCAACAAAAAAGCCGGATCAATGAAGACCCGGCTGAGTTTGATTGGAAGTGCCTGTTAAGGCTAACCTCCAGAGGGGAACACTCGAGAGCGCTAATGGGAGGAGAACGCGCTCAGGAGATGATCTATATATCTGCTCTTCATGCCCAAGAAACAAGCATCTATTTTGCAACACACACATGCAAAAAGGCGCCGGCTGTGGTCTAATCCGTCCCGAAGCGCAATAGGACCAGTTGAATCGCCGAAATGCGGCGTGCGGCAAGGCAAAAATCGATCCGTAGCCGCGAAACAGCAGCGATTCTTGCTCGGAAGAGCGAAAAACGCAGGATGACGTGGAATCGGGCAGCACGCGTTTATTTTTGCGGCAGCCTGACCGTGCTGGTGCATGTCGCCCAAAAGCCCGCCCTCGGGCTTGACCCGAGGGTGCAGCGGTTTGGGATAACGACATGCACAAGAATAAAGCCTGGAGCGCGTCGCAAGAGACCGTTCAAGGGTGCGCTTTGGGTAAGGAGACCTCCATGCGGGCCGTTTCGGCGATCGCCGGCAGCGCTCTGTTCCTTGTTGCGGCGCCCGGCGTTGTCGCCGGACTGCTGCCTTGGCTGCTGACCGATCGCTATCGCCTGCCCTGGTCGAGCCTGCCCGGTTTCGTTCCGGTCGGCTGGCTGCTGGTTATCGCCGGCACAGCCGTACTGCTGCACGCCTTCGCCCGGTTTGCCGTGGAGGGTTTGGGCACGCCCGCCCCGGTCGCGCCGACCGAGAGGCTGGTCGTCGGCGGCATCTACCGCCACGTCCGCAACCCGATGTATGTCGCTGTGCTGTCGATCATCCTCGGCCAGGCGCTGCTGTTTTCGAGCTGGACGGTGGCCGCCTATCTAGTCATCGCCGCGGCCGCCATGATCTCCTTCGTCAAGTTGCATGAGGAGCCGACGCTTGCCCGCCGCTACGGCGCCGAATACGAGGCCTACCGTCGCGCCGTGCCCGGCTGGCTGCCCCGCCTGACGCCTTGGCGTGGATGACTCGGGAAATGGAGCGGCGCCGTCTCAGGGTGTGTTGAGATTCAGGTCAGGCCGAGCCGAGAAAGGTGGGTTCCGAGAACCGGAACGGAGCGTACTTTTGGGTACGTGAGTACCGGAAGCGGAGGAAGCCGCCGTTCGCAGGCCGGCCTCACCTGAATATCGACATACCCTAGAACGACCAGCTTCGGGCCTTGGCGATGATGAAATCGCGAAAGACATGCAGCTTCGCCTGGTTCTTCATCGCGTCGGGATAGGCGAAATAGGTGTCGAAGGACGGCACTTCGGTCTCGGGCAGCAACTGCACCAGCCCGGAATCCTTGCTGACCACGTAATCGGGCAGCATCGCGATGCCGGCACCGCCCTGCACCGCCCGCTTGATCGACAATATGTCGTTGATCTGCAGCGTCGGCACCCTTTGCCCGCCTTCGAAATCGCCGACCGTCTCCAGCCAGTTCAGTTCCGACAGATGCGCCGGCACCGGCACGCCGAAGGTGACGATGCGATGGGCCTTCAGCTCGGCGATGGAATTCGGCTTGCCGTATTTGTTCACATAGGAGGGCGCCGCGTAGAGATGGAAATGCACGGTGAACAGGCGGCGCTGGATGAGGTCGGGCTGCTGCGGCTGGCGCAGCCGGATGGCACAGTCGGCCTGGCGCATGGTGAGGTCGAGCTCCTCATTGGCCAGGATGAGCTGCAGGCTGATCTCGGGATAGAGCTCGATGAACTCCTGTACGCGCTCGGTCAGCCAGCCGGCGCCGAGGCCGACCGTGGTCGTCACCCTGAGCACGCCGGAGGGCCGGTCCTTGGTTTCGGTCAGCCGCGACTTGATGGTTTCGAGCTTCATCAGCACGTCGTGCGCCGTGCGGAACAGCATCTCACCCTGCTCGGTCAGCACCAGGCCGCGGGCGTGGCGGTTGAACAGCGGCACGCCGACGTCATGCTCGAGAGCGCTGACCTGCCGCGAGATCGCCGATTGCGACAAATGCAGGGTTTCCGCAGCATGGGTGAACGACCCCGCTTCCGCTGCGGCGTGAAACACGCGTAGCTTGTCCCAATCCAACGCCATGATTTCCCCTCGTCCTGTTTTCTGGCGTCCGCCTGTTTTTGGCGTCTGAATGAAAAATCAGGCTTTTGCGCGGCTTTTCTCAGCCGCTTGTTCAACAATCACTCCGCCGCTTCGCGGTGAACCTCGATCCCGGCGAGATATTTTTCCGCCTCGAGCGCGGCCATGCAGCCGAGCCCGGCCGCCGTCACCGCCTGACGGTAGATATCGTCGGTCACGTCGCCGGCGGCGAACACGCCCGGCATGTCGGTGCGGGTCGAATCCGGCGCCGTCCACAGATAACCGTTCGGCTTCTGCTTCAGCTTGCCGGCAAACAGCTCGACCGCCGGCGCATGGCCGATCGCCACGAACACGCCGTCGACCACCAGATGCATCTCCTGGCCGGTCACCACATTGCGCAGCTTCAGCCCTTCGATCGACGGCGGCAGCGGCGCCTTGCCGGGCCGGCCGGTGATCTCATCGACCACCGTGTCCCAGATGACGCGGACATTTTCTTTCTGGAGCAGCCGCTCGCGCAGGATGCGCTCGGCGCGGAAATCGCTGCGCCGGTGAATGACGGTGACGCTCTTGGCCAGGTTGGAAAGATAGAGCGCTTCCTCCACCGCCGAATTGCCGCCGCCGATCACCGCGACATCCTTGCCGCGATAGAAGAAACCGTCGCAGGTGGCGCAGGCCGAGACGCCAAACCCCATGAAGGTGTGTTCGCTCGGGATGCCCAGCCACTTCGCCTGCGCGCCGGTGGCGATGATCAGCGCATCGGCGGTATAGGTCGTGCCGGAATCGCCCTTGGCGCGGAACGGCCGCACGTTCAGGTCGACCTCGGTGATGATGTCGTTGACGATGTCGGTGCCGACATGCTCGGCCTGCTTGAGCATTTCGCTCATCAGCCATGGACCCTGGATCGGGTCGGCGAAGCCCGGATAATTTTCAACGTCGGTGGTGATCATCAGCTGTCCGCCCTGCTGCAGGCCGGCGACCAGCATCGGCTTGAGCATGGCGCGGGCGGCATAGATCGCCGCCGTATAGCCGGCAGGGCCGGAGCCGATGATGAGAACAGGCGCGTGCTTGGTGATCATGAAAAGCCTCTGCGGGGAGCAGCCGTGGATTGCGGCATGAACTCTCGTCGATTGTTGCGCGTAATGTAAGTGTTGCCTGCGATGCCAGCAAGGCAAGTTGCCGTTCGTCCCCGGAAAGCTTTGGCGCGACGGTGGCGGCAAGCAACCCGCGGCAAGACGATGCGAAAATCCTCGATCCACCGGATGGAATGGACAGCAAAGTCGTTTAACTACAAAGTCGCGAAAGATTCTTTCGCGTGACCACGGAAGCTGCCATGCCGATCAAGGCCGATCTCGATGCCATCGACTGGAAGATCCTGCGCGAGCTTCAGCAGGACGGGCGTATGACCAATGTCGAACTGTCGAGCCGCGTCGGCATTTCGGCGCCGCCATGCCTGCGCCGCGTCAGGCGGCTGGAGGAGGCCGGCGTCATCCGCGGCTATCGCGCTCTGCTCAATGCGCCGGCGCTCGGCCTCGACGTCGTCGCCTTCTGCCTGATCGGCCTGCATCATCAGGCCGACGCCGAGCTCAAGACCTTCGCCGAGCGCACCCGCGGCTGGCCGATCGTGCGCGATGCCTGGATGGTGTCGGGCGAGTCCGACTTCCTGCTGCATTGCGTGGCAAGCGACCTCGGTACCTTCCAGACCTTCGTCATCGAGGAACTGGCCTCGGCACCCAATGTCGACACTGTGCGAACCGCGCTGACCATCCGCCGGGTCAAGGACGAAGGCCTGGTGGCGTTTTCGGCTTAAGTGGGTACGATCCCAGGCAAAGCGCCTGAGAAATAAAAAACCCGCCTCGGCGGCGGGTCGTCGGCGCGAATCAGCACCATAGCTAGATTAGTAGCATAGCTGCCGGCACAAAGCAAGAACAAAGTTGCCGGCCTTCATTCCAGCTTGGGTTCCTCGCCCCACGAAAGTGGGGAGAGGTGGCTCGGCAAAGCCGAGACGGAGAGGGGAACCGCGCTCTACGAAAGCCCCTCTCCGGGGGGGGGGGGGGGCGCCCGGACCCCCCGCGAGGTTGAAAAAAAAACCACCAC